>DAIDIH010000001.1 GCA_027459465.1 Bryobacterales bacterium
TTGCTGGTGGCGACGATTCTTTCGGCGCAGTGCACGGACAAGCGGGTGAACATGGTGACGCCGGGGCTGTTCCGGAAGTATCCGACGGTGAAGGATTTTGCGGCGGTGAGCCAGGAGGAGTTGGCGGAGGACATACGGTCGACGGGGTTCTTTAATAACAAAGCGAAGTCGGTGATCGGGGCGGCGAAGACGATTCTGAACGAGTTTCACGGGAAGGTGCCGCGGACGATGGAGGAGTTGCTGAGTGTGCCGGGGGCGGCGCGGAAGACGGCGAACGTAGTGTTGGGGACGGCGTATGGCATCGCGAGCGGCGTGGTGGTGGACACGCATGTGCAGCGGATTGCGCAGAGGCTGGGGCTGACGAAGAACAAGGACCCGAAGAAGATCGAGCAGGACCTGATGAAGGCGCTGCCGAAGGAGAAGTGGATTTCGTTTTCGCACCAGATTATTCTGCATGGGCGGTCGCTGTGCGTGGCGCGGAAGCCGAAGTGTGCGGAATGCCCGCTGGACGCGATCTGCAAGGCGAAAGACAAGACGAAGCACTGACGCCGCGCGGCGTGTGATACATTCGCAATTTCCCATGGGTACGATTCGCGTATTGGTTCTGGGCGATGTGTCTTCGCCGCATCTGGCCGCGGTGAGGAAGTTAGGCGAAGGCGTGACGGTGGACATCGGGATGGACGATGCGTTCGTGCGCGCGAAGGCTCCGGAGGCGGAGGTGATCCTGAGCGCGCTGTTTTCGGGCGAGCCGTTTAAGCTGGCGATGCAGCATGCGCGGGCGGTGAAGTGGGCGCATACGCTTTCGGCGGGGGTGGAGCATCTGCTGACGCCGGAGTTTGTGGCGAGTCCGGTGCCGCTGACGAACGCGAGGGGGGTGTATAAGAAGTCCCTGGCGGAGTTTGCGCTGCTTGGCGTGCTGTATTTCGCGAAAGAAGTGCCGACGATGCGGCGCAACCAGATGGCGGGGAAGTGGGAGAAGTTCGTGTCGGGCGAGGCGTACAAGGGGACGCTGGGGGTGGTGGGGTACGGCGAGATCGGGCAGGCGTCGGCGAAACTGGCGCACGCGATCGGGATGCGGGTGCTGGCGGTACGGCGGCGAGTGGAGAAGTCCGGAGCGGGAGATGGAATCGCGGATGCGGTGTATCCGCCGGAGCGGATGCACGAGATGCTGGCGCAGTGCGACTACGTGGTGGTGGCGGCGCCGGGGACGCCGCAGACGCGCGGGATGATGAGCGACGCCGAGTTTGCGGCGATGAAGCAGGGGTCGGTGGTGATCAATGTGGGACGGGGGACGGTGATCGACGAGAAGGCTCTAATACGGGCGCTTCAGAGCGGGCATCTGCGGGGCGCGGCACTGGACGTGTTCGAGAAGGAGCCATTGCCGGAGGGGCATCCGTTTTTTTCGATGGAGAATGTTCTGGTGAGCCCACACTGCGCGGACCAGACGGTGGACTGGTTGGACCAATCGGTCGAGTTTTTTCTGCGGAATTTCGAGCATTACCGGAAGGGCGAGCCGCTTGAAAACGTGGTGGACAAGGAAGCGAGTTACTGATGCGGCAGGTTAGGTTGCAGGCGGGCGGATGAGCGGGGCGGATTCGGGCGAAGTTACGCTCCAGACGATTCGCGAGGCGGCGGAGCGGATCCGGGGCATTCCGCACCGGACTCCGGTGATGCGGTCGCGGACGTTCAACCAGCGGGCCGGGGCGGAAGTGTTCTTCAAGTGCGAGAACTTCCAGCGCGGCGGGGCGTTCAAGATACGTGGGGCGACGAATTTCGTGCGGTCGATTCCGAAGGACGATTTGCCGAGGGGTGTGGTGGCGTATTCGTCGGGGAACCATGCGCAGGCGGTGGCGATAGCGGCGGCTTCGTGCGGAGTTTCCGCGACGATTGTGATGCCGTCGGATGCGCCGCGGAGTAAGATCGAGGCGACTCGGGGATATGGCGCGAAGGTAGTTACCTATGACCGGGCGAAGGAAGACCGGGAGGCGATCGGGCGGCGGATTTCGGAGGAGACGGGCGCGACGCTGGCTCCGCCGTATGACCATCCGTGGATCATCGCGGGGCAGGGGACAACGGCGCTCGAGTTACTCGAAGAGGCGCCGGACCTGGATGCGTTGGTTGTCTGCGTTGGCGGCGGTGGGTTGATCGCGGGTTGCTCGACGGCGGCGAAGGCGCTTCGGCCTTCGATCCGCGTGTTCGGGGTGGAACCGGAGGCGGGGAACGATACTTACCTGTCGTTCCGGGCGGGGAAGCGAGTGACGATACCGCATCCGGTGACGAGCGCCGACGGGCTGATGGCGACGACGCCGGGAGCGATTACGTTTCCGATTGTGCAGCGGTTGGTGGACGATGTTCTGCTGGTGAGCGAGGCGGAGATCCGGCAGACGATGGCGTTTCTGCTGACGCGGATGAAGATACTGGCCGAGCCGAGCGGGGCGGTTTCGGCCGCGGCGGTGCTGATGAGTAAGTTGCCCGCGGAGTGCCGGCGCGTGGGCGTGGTGATTTCAGGCGGAAACGTCGATCTGGACTTCCTCAAGACTCTCGGGGATTGAAGTGGCGGGCTGAAAGAAGGCCGTGTACTTTACTTCTACCTTCGAGCGCGCTGGAATCCAGCGGTAGCCGGGCGCGCCGAACATGCCATTGCGCGAGATCATTTTGCGGCGGCTTTCCGGGAGTGGGGACACGCCGAACTCCATGCCCCAGGTGAGCGTCATGCCGTTCCAGGGCGGCTGGGTGCGGGCGTGGTTCTCTTCCCAAACACCGAGCCAGGGGAAATCCGCGCGGCGCCAGACGTAGCCGAGTAACATCTGGGAAGAAGGCGAGTAGGCGAAGAAGTACGCTTCCGGGGATTCGCGCATGAGGTGCGTGGTGAATCCGGCGGAGACGGGGGCGCTCGTGTAGGTGCGCATGTCGCGCGTGGCGCCGTTCGAGGTTGGGAGGTTGGGCCAGGGGAATTCGGCGCCGGAGTCGGCCGAGTAGGAGCGGGCGACGGGTGCGCGGAACTGCGTACGTCCGGTTTGGACGAACGGCGGCCCGAGGGTGACGTGTTGGGTCCAGGCGGTGGGATGATCGGCGGCGGCGAGATTTTCGAGGGTCTCGGTGAAGTGAAGGGCGCGGCCTTCGAGTTGGATGGCGCGCTGGAAGCGGAGGCGCGCCACGGGAAGCTCGGCTCGGGCGACGAGGCAGGAGTCGCTCGAGGTGATTTCGTAGGGGACTACGGAGGCTTCGCCGTGCACGGTCATGCCTTCCCAGGCCTCTTCTTCGGAGGGAGGGCCGAAGACGTCGAGGCAGAGGTTGTGGCCCATGATGCCGGCGAGCAGCTTACTTTCGGCGTCGTTGCCGTACTCGGGGTGGGCGTCGAGGGAGTAAGTTGACGGTTCGATGGAAGGCCAGGGAGGAGTCCAGAGCGGGTTCAGGCCCGTGGCCTTATCGAGAATCTCGGCGATGTGGCCACCTTCCGCCGTCATGGTGACGCGCAGGTGGGCGTTTTCGCAGGACACAGCCTTCCGGCCGCGGTAAATGGAGGCGTGCATGGGCCGGTGAACCTAGACGTTCACTTTGTGTTTTGCGGTGAGCGATTGCCGGTAGGAGGAATCGCGCTTGGAGAAATCGGCGGCGTAGGCTTCGGGCTTTTCGTCCGTGCCCATGGTCTCGATTTCCTTGAAGTAGACGCGGCGCTCCTGCTGCATGCAGATGTTAGACAGGATGACGGCGGTGGAATCGCGCAGGCCCACCTCGACGTCGGCTTTGGGGTGGCCGCCGGTTTTGCTGTCGTTGAAGAACGAGGTCAGTTCGGTTTCGACGGGGTTGACGTCCTCGTCGGAAGTCATGATGCCTTTGCTGTAGAGCCAGCGGCGGGCGAACTTCATTTCGCGGGTGAGGAAGCTGTCGTCGGGGCCGAGTTGATCGCTGTCGAGGAGTAGGGGCAGGGCTTTCGACCCGGCGGTCAAAGCATAGCTGGCGCCCGCGGCGGCCGCGCCTTCCTTTCCGGCGGCGGGTTTGGTCTCGACGTGGTGGGGTTCCTTGTACCAAAGGCCGGTGGGCATGGTGGATTGGCCGTCGCCGACGGTGATTTCCAGCGCGGCGCCGGTGCCCATGATGCATTCGCCGAACTCGGGGCGCGTGCCGCCGAGGTAGGGCAGGTGGGAATTCGTGGTGATGGAGCTGTAAACGAGTTTCTGATTTTTGGGGTACTTGTAAATGAGTTGGATGTTGTCGTAGACGTCGCGGCCGTCTTTCCAGGTGTCGAGGCCGCCGACGCCGATGACGTACTCGGGGCCGGAGCCGAAGATCCAGTCGGCGACGTCGATCTGGTGGCTGGCGAGTTCGGCGGCGAGGCCGCCGGAGTATTCGTTATAGAGCCGCCAGTTGAAGCCGTTCATGACCCAGCCGGGATTGCGATGCCACTGGGCGTGGATGTGGGTGACGTCGCCCAAGAGGCCCTTGTCGGTCATTTCCTTGGCGAGGGCGTAGAACTTGCTGTAGCGGCGCTGGAGGCCGACCTGGAGAACCTGTTTTGGATACTGCGCGGCGAGGGCGCGGAGGGCGTGAATCTCGTAGGGTTGGAAGACGATGCTTTTTTCGCAGAAGGTGTGTTTGCCGGCCTGGAGGGTGTCGCGCGTGATGGGGAAGTGGGCAAAGAGGGGCACGGCGATGATGACGGCGTCGACCTGTTTATTGGCGAGGAGTTCGCGGTAGTCGGTGTATTTGGTGGGATTGGTGCCGATGATGTCGGCGGCGCGGTCGAGTTTATCCTGCTGGATGTCGCAGACGGCGACGCAGTGACCATTGGAGACGTTGAGGAGGTGTTTGAGGAGGTAGGAGCCACGGCCTCCGGCGCCGATGATGCCGAAAGCGACCTGGTCGTTGGCGGCTTTAACGGTTTGAATGCGTGGGCCTTCGAAAGCGGCGGCGGCCGCGGCGACGGCGCCGACGACGGCGGCGGTTTTTATGACATCGCGTCGAGTGGGTTCCTGCTGGTCTGACATCGCTTGCTCCTTAGGGGATTCAACCCGAGTCTATCCCCTTTAGGACGGGCTCGCAACGTCATTGGCGGCCTCCTGGGCGGCGGCGCGGCGGGCCATCCAGTCGGCGCCGGCCAAAACGACCATGGCGGCGATGAAGCTGTACAACACGATGGTGACTGAGTAGGCGAACGGGCCGTATTCGAGTGACATCTTCCGGCGAAGCCAAGGCCAGGTGGCGATATTGATGACCTGGATGATTTCGAGCACGAGGCCGGTCCCAATGGCGGCCTGGATGCTGAGACCCACCGGCACTTTGCGATTCGGCAGAAGCCAGTAGACGAAGAAGAGCATGAGCATGAGCACGGGCACGGCGGCGGCTTTGAAGATGGCCGCGCCGATCAAGTGGCTGAGAAACTGGTTCAGGCTGGTGAGGTCGCTGATGAAGCCGGAATTGACGGCGGTGAGGATGATGGAGGCGAGGAAGAGGCTGCCGCAGAGGAAGATGAGGCCGAGGCTAATGAGCTGGTTGCGGAGGTAGCTGCGGTTTTCCGTGCAGCCCCAGACGCGGTTGAGCGCTACTTCGAGCGGGACGAAGATGCCGTTGGCGGTGAACAGGAGCAGGAGGACGGAGACGATCTGGAACGGGCGCTGGGCGACGGTAGCGCGGAGGTTGCGGACGATGAAGTTGCCGATGTCGTCGGGGAAGGTGTCGTTGAGGGCGAAGTAGATGGCGTTGGCGGCGACGTGCCAGTGGAGGACGTGATCGCAGATGGAGACCATCACGATGAGGAAGGGCACCAAGGCGAGGAGGATGCTTACGGCGATCGCCATGGCGTAGACGTGGACCTCGGTCTGCATCCAGTAGTGCAGGATGGGCGTGGAAATCCGTTTGGCCTGGTTCAGGCGGGCGGAAGCAGGACCTTCGATGATCGACAGAGACAAGCGAGAAGACTCAACTTTACATCACGCACAACGGAGTTGGGCGGCTTGCGCCGCTCGCGGCCCTGTGGATTTAACTTTCCATCGCGCACAACGGAGCCGCGCGGCTTGCGCCGCTCGCGGCCCTGTGCGCTCATAGAACCTTCAGTGTAACGAAGGCGGAGGACTGGAGCTCTTGTGGTAGGCTCTTAACAACCGTGGGCTCAAGCGAGCAAGAGCGGATGGATGCGCTCACCGAGGCGATTGTCCGTCTGTTGCGCCGTCAGGAGGAAACGGAGCAGCGCCTGGTGAGGATGGAGGCGGCGCTTCGCGCGGCCGGAATGTTGGGGGAATCTTCGCCGCCGGTGGTGGAGCCGCCGGAGGCGGCGCCCGTCGAGCCCGCGCCGCCTGAGCCGCAAGGCGCGGAACCCGCACCGGTGGAGGCTTTCGTTGCGCAGCCACAGCCGGAGGCTACCGAGGCGCCGCGGGAACTGGAAACCGAGTTCGGACTGACGTGGGTGAGCCGGGCCGGCGCGGTGACGCTGCTGTTCTGCGCGGCGTTTTTGTTCAAGTACGCGATTGACAAGCAGTGGATCGGGCCCGGGGCGCGGGTGGTGCTGGGCGTACTGGCGGGCGTGGCGGTGCTGGGATGGGGCGAGAGGTTGTGGCGCGGGCGGCAGGCGGTGTACGGGCAGGCGGTGTCGGGCCTGGGCATCGCCGTTCTTTATGTTTCGTTGTACGCCTCGTTCGGGCTGTATCATCTTCTGCCGGCCGGCGTGGTGTTTGTGATGATGGCCGCGGTGACGGCGGTCGCGATCTGGCTTGCGCTGCGATATGGAACGGCGGCGATGGGGGCGCTGGGGCTGTTGGGCGGCTATCTCACGCCGGGGTTGTTGAGCACCGGGGAAAACCGGGCTGCTTTGTTATTTGCTTATGTGCTTGTGTTGGATGCCGGCGCGCTGTGGCTGGCGCGGACGAGGAACTGGCTGAAGTTCGAAGCCTTCGCGGTTGTGGCGACGGTGGTGATTTGGTGGGCCTGGTTCACGTCGTATTTCACGCCGGAGCAGCACACGGTGGCAACCGTGTTTGTCGTGCAGTTCTACGCGCTGTTCCTGCTGGGGAGGAAACCGTCCACGTGGATCGCGGCGCAGTTACTTGCCGTTGCGGGTTTGGCGTTTACGTGGCCGGCGAATCCCGGGCCGTATCTGGTTGTCGCGATCGCGGTAACTTTGGCCGGACTGATTTGGGCCGATTCGAAGGAATCCAGCGGGCTCGCGCAGGCGGCGGGATTCGCATTCTGGATTGTTTACGGCGCGTGGTACATCGGGCTGAAGGTGGACCCGATTCCGGTGGGGCAGATGTTCGGACTGTTGACGCTGGCGTTTCTGTGTTTATTTCTGTGGACGCCGTGGCAGGTGGTGGTTGGCAAGCGGAGTTGCAATAAGGCGGACTTACTGCTGGCGAGCGCGAACGCAGTTGCGTATTACACGGCGTGTTACACGCTGCTTTCGCCGGGCTATCACGGCAGGCTGGGCTTGTTTACAGCGGCGACGGCTTGCCTGTACTTCGGCTTAGGCGAGTTACTTCGGCGGCGGCTCGGAGAGGACGAGCGGGGTGTGGTTCCGAGACTGCTTGCGAACGGGACCGGCGCCGCGCTGTTGACGCTTGCGATTCCCGTTCAGTTTGCGGGCTATGGCGTGACGATTTCGTGGGCGGCCGAGGGCGCGGCTCTTAGTTGGATCGGGCGGCGGACGGGGACGGCGCGGGTTTCATTTCTTGCGCTGGCGGTGCTTGGGCTGAGTTTTCTGCGGCTGTGGAGTGTGGACATGTGGAAGGTTCTGCCGGAGGGGCACTTGCTCGTGGCGAACTCACGATTCGTCATTTGCCTGGCGACTACGGCGGCGCTCTGGGCGTCGGCGCGGTGGATCGGGCGCGGGCGGGCGGCGCTGATTCCGTACTTAGCCGGCCACTCCGTATTGTTTGGCGGATTGGTGTTTGAGATTTCGGATTGGGCGGCCAGGTTTGCCGAAGGGACGTCAGGGAATGTGGAGAGCGCGGGGATTTCGGTGCTGATGGCGGTGTATGCGATGGCGTTGATCGTGGTGGGGGTGGTGACGGGGACGCGGTTGAACCGGATTCTGGGGCTGCTGTTGATCGGGGCGGTGATCGGCAAGTTGTATCTGGCGGATGTGTGGGCTTTATCGCTGGCTTACCGGATTGTCGCTTTCGGCGTGGGTGGGGTGCTGCTGATGGGGACGTCGTATGTTTACTCGCGCCATCGCGAGAAGGTACAGGCGTTGTGGCGCGAACAGCCGGAATAGGCGAGGAGTCAGGTTACGAGGCGGAGGTGGGGTATGGCGGCGAGGGAGTCGCGGTCTCGCGCGTCGGCCTGGATGCGGGCGCCGGGCTTGATGAAGGTGTAGCGGAGGCGGGTTACTCCGCCGATGACGGCCATCGCTGTGTCGCCGGTGTACTCAAATGTGACTGCCGGCGCCGGTGGCGCGGCCGGCGGCCGGGGCGGCATCGACGTGCTCGTATAAGTCAGGGGCGGCGCCGCTGCTTCCGCTCTCTTCCCTCCGCAACAAGGCATCTGTGTCCTCCTGTGTTGGTTCGAAATACCAGGCTTGGCCCGGCGCCGGATGGTTCGCGCGGGCCTGGGTTACTCGTTCAAGAATAATGGCGGCGGCGGAGAGAGCGGGCCAGAGCAGTAAGCGCTCCATCCCGTTCTCCGCCAGGACGAAAACAAGTGGGGCGGCCACCCACAGGCTCAAGCAGTAGAAGCAGTCGAGCAGGCCGCCCCAGAAACCGGTTCCCGCCAGGCGGCGCAGGCGCACCAGGACATCCGCCGGCCCATCCTCTGCATTCAGGAGATGGGTGATGCGCCAGACAGCGAGCGCGCCGAGGAGGAACCAGTAAAACTTCACGTCAGTGTTTCGGGGCCAGCACGAAGGCGCGTGGCGCCGGGCTGCTATCGTATTGGGACAGACGGCTCCAACCGTCGGTGGCGAGCGCCGCGACATACAGATCTTCGGCGAAGCCGGCCGTATCGCAGATGGTGTTATCAGGCTGAGTGAGCAGGCTGACGACACTCATGTTTGGCGTCGCGGGGTTAGTGGCGGCACTTACTTCGCCGGAGGCTGTCGGAGGAGTCAGCAAAGTGGCTCCGCGCGACAGGCGGTAGGAGTAAATGGCGAGGTTATCGGGGTGAGTGGCGGTGTAGGGAATCGCCACGGTGCCGGAGGGCCCGGGCGAGTAACGGAATACGCCGCAGCTATCGGCTCCGACGCCGTCGAGGGTCGGGGTGCCGAGGGAGCCGGCGGTCATACGGTTGTCGACATGCACAGTGAGGATGAAGCTATTGCCGCTCACCAGGCCGATAGTGGAGGCATCGGCGGTGTGAATGGTTCCGTCGGGATCCTGCGTCGTGGGGACGAAGTAGCGGATGCCCGCCGTGACGATATTCACCGCCGCGCCGGTAGAGTCGAACAGATCCAGCTTGAGCTGATACTTGCCGTGCGTACCTTCGGGCGGGGGCGGCGGCGAGGCCGGAAGAATTGTAGTTGGGAACTGGGCGTTGGCGAGATCGACCGGCGGGTTTGGGAAGGCCCAGTCGCCTTCGGGCGGTAGCGCCGGCGGAATCTCGAACAGGTTTGGAACGCCATTGACCACCTGCGGCCCGAGGTTGTAGACCGAAGTCACGAGATCCGAGCCGACGAAGTGGTTGTACTTGCGGTTGATTTCGCCGGTAAGCGGAGTAAATGCGCCGCTGGTTCCCTGGCGGAAGGAGACCTGGTAGTACATGGCCTTGTTCAGGGCGCGAAGAGAGCTGTCGAACTCGACGCGCGGCAGCACGTTGCCGCCGAAGGGCGAGTCGTAGCCGGAGCCGTATAGATTGGCCGCCTGGCCGACATTGGCCGGGGTGGTTACTCCGGAAAGCACCGGACTTCCGCCGTAGATCCCGTTTAACTGGACGTTGCCGAGAGCCCGGAAGAGCACGTAGTTTTCCGGAGCGTCGATGGGCGGACAGGGCGGGCAGAGCGGAGCGAGGGCGCTGGTGGTGTATAGCGTGACTTCGGTTCCACAGGAGTAATTCCAATACGTGTAGCAACTGACCGGAGTGGGCTCGTAAATCGAGAAGGAAAATCCGTAGAAGGAGATGGCGGAGCTGAAGTAGAGATTTGGGGTCTCGTAGCAGCTCAGCAGGACGTAGCCTTGAAACTGCCCGCAGCGGTCCGTGGTGAGCGTGGCGACGAGGCGCTTGGTGACGAGCCAGGGGAAGAGAATGCAGAGAATGTAGCGGAGGGCGGCCTCGTTCACGGTCAGGAGCGCCTGTCGCAGGCCGGCGAGATTTCCGGACGCGGCGGCGCGGTGTGCGGCTTCGAATTCAGGCGACGCTACGGAAAATTCTTGTAAGGTCGAAATTGGCTGGGCCACTTCCACTTGGCCAAACTGGGCGAAGCGTTCCGGACCGGGATCAGGAGGACCGGGCGGGAGCGGTTGCGGATTGAGGAGATACTGACTGATCTTCAGGAGCTGAACGTCGGCCAACTTAGAAAGAATCAAATAAATCCGTTCGACTTCCCAGACGTAGACCGTAGCGCCGCAGACCGGGTAATCGACCGCGATGCCGCTCGAGTAAATCCGCTTCAGGAGTGTGCCCTTGACGAAGCAGAAACGGATCCAGCAGATCCAGATATCGCTCGGGATGATGAAAGACGCCTGCAGAGCCTTGACATCGGGTCCGGTGCGGAGGAACTGTTCCTGGGCT
>DAIDIH010000002.1 GCA_027459465.1 Bryobacterales bacterium
CAAATGCGCCATCTGGACCAACCCGCATCCCACCGAACTCGAACCCTTCCGCCCCTACCGCCACGTCGTCCTCGCCGTCGACTACCTCGGCTGGCCCCCCGAACTCCTCCTCCGCGCCGCCCGCATCGCCCAGCTCTTTAAGGCCGAACTCAGCGTCCTCAGCGCCATCCCGCCCCACTACTGCAACGGCGGCGAAGCCACCGGCAAACACCGCCGCGAAATGATCCAGGCCATCGAAAACCGCATCGCCTCCATGAATATCTCCGCCCGCGTCCACGTCATGGAAGGCACACCCGGCGCCGTCGTCCGCCACGTCGCCGAAGAAATCGAACACGCCGAACTCATCATCACCGGCCGCGGCCACCTCGACGAATCCATGGGCCACCTCCGCACCCACGCCTACGAAATCATCGCCAACGCCCCATGCCCCGTCATCTCGCTCTAAAATTTCGACAAAACTCGAAACCGCGTTCAAACCTTGGTCGCCCTCGGCTCGCCATCACAACGAGTCACGGGATGATCCTTCAAATCGCTCGCACCCTGCCGCTCGCCGCTTTCGCCTTCCTCCGCGCCGGCCCATCCCGCAGAACCCCTACATGGGCGCCAACCCCTGCAATAACATCCACATCGACACTTACATGCGCGACACCTACACCGTTACCGTCGCGGGCCCGCCGGCGCCTACTTCTATCTCGGCCAATCCGGCCGCATCTGGTTCACTTCCAAAGGCGGCGTCGTCGGAACCCTCAACTCCACCAGCGGCGCAATCCTCAGCTCGATGCAGCTCACCGGCGAGAAAATCGACAACAGTTCCGCATCGGATGAATCCGCAGGCGTCTTCATCGGCTCCAATCAGGCCATGTACCGGTTCGACGCCGATTCCGCCGGCAAACACGTCAAATCCGGCCAGGTCGACATCGGAACCGGCACAACCCCCACCCTCATGGGCTCCGATTACGTCACCATCACCGGCAACGCCGAGCCGATGGAGCCCACAGAACACGGAAAGACGACCATGACCGGCCTCGCCCGCATCGACCTCGACGCCCAAGGCTGCCGCACGTTCTGGACCAACACCGAAGAAAGCATCCCCACCGTCGTCACCAAGCTGTCCCTCGCCAACGGGCTCATCTACACTTACACCAAGCCCAAAGGACCCGCCAACACCGACGCCTGGTATTTCACCGCCATCGACTTCGCCACCGGCCAAACCGTCTACAAACAACTCGCCGGCACAGGCATCCTCTTCAACAACCACTACGCCGGCCTCTTCCTCGGCCCCAACGGATCCCTCTACGTCGGAGTCCTCGGCGGCATCGTCTCCATGTCCGACACCCAGTAACCCCGGTTCCGGATACTTCGCGCTCCGCAATCCCGGGACGCGCGGTTGACCACGCGCGGCGCGAAGCGAGAGACTTGGCTTTTCCCGCGAAACATCTGACAATGGGTTTTCCTGATTACGGCTTTCGCCCCTTCAAGCGAGCCGCACAACGATGAAGAACAATCCACTGCCCCGATTGGATGACCGGCCAGACGTCAGGGAACTGCTGCTTCCTCACTGCCGTCTGAAACGAGGGGAAGTATGGACTGATGGGGTATCGGGGCATCGCGTGGGATGTCTGGATGCTGCCGTTGCGGAGGAAGTCGGAAAGATTATGGACGGCCAGCGCGCGGCCTTGGCCATTCATGACCCACCGTACAACCTTGTAGCGTTCGAGGAGCGTCACCACGAAGAGTTCACCCTATGGTGCAAACGGTGGGTTGCGAATACCTTGGATTGGATGGAGCAGGACTCTTCTTTGTACGTTTGGCTTGGGGCCGACCAAAAGGACGGCTTTCAACCGCTCCCGGACTTCATGATCATGATGCGGTCGCTTCCGGTGACCACCCGCAGCTTTATCACGATGCGGAACCAACGGGGTTACGGTACACCAAGAAACTGGATGGCTGTCCGCCAGGAGTTGCTCTACTATACGAAAGGCAACCCGGTTTTTAACGTCGACGCTGAATACACCGACATTCCGAAAATCCTGCGTGGCTACTACAAGAAGGTGAACGGCACGGTCACGGAAAACATGGAGCGGAGCAAGTCTGAAAACATTCGAGCGGGCAATGTCTGGGTTGACATTCAACAAGTCTTTTATCGCATGGAGGAAAACGTGAACGGATGTTACGCGCAGAAGCCGCTGAAGTGCATCGACCGGATCGTGCGGGCATCCTCTAACGCCGGGGATCTGGTGGTCGACTTCTTTGCTCACTCGGGAACCACACTGCTAGCCTGCGAAATATCCAAACGGCGCTGCTTCACGATGGACATTGACCCGATCTTTTGTGAAATGACCATTCGGCGGCTTGAGCATTTTCGGGAGACCGGCAAGCTGGGTTGGCAAAATAGCCATGCCTTCGAGAACGACGTTGAGGCGCATTTTGCGCCCGCCCCGCACGATACGCAGGCAGGGGACCTATCATCCGAAGCGACAACCCCCGCCCCCGCGAATAGCAGCACTTTGAAGCGGAGGGGACGGCCACCAAAAGCTGCAGCGGTTCCGGGGTCCTCCGTCCAGAACTCCCTTTTCTAACAGAGTCAATGGAACAGTTAAGAGAACAATTGGAGAATCTGATTGCGTCGATGCCCGATGAACCGGACTTTCGGCGGAAATTGGAAGGGCTGTATTCCGTCTATCCGTTTAACGAGTTCGAGTACATCATCTCGACATTGCTTGGTAGGGACATGCTGTCGCTCGATCAGTATCTTGAGATGCGCGATAGCTACCTGGAACGCAACGCGTTTCTTTATCTCTTCGAGATCGCAGGACCGCGGACGTTCGGGGAGGCGTGGGCGCAATCACACTTGAAAGAGCTGGTTCCAGATCTGCACAAACCGTCAAAGAAGCTCGACGCCGGCTACTCGGGGGAATGTGACCTTTACCTCGATGGAAAGATCAGGATTGAGGTCAAAGCGTCGCGCGCCGTGGACGCCCACAGTGACGAACCGCTCTTTGTCAAAGCTCTCGCCTCTGACTCCAAGAAAGACTTCTGGATGAACTTTCAACAGGCCAAGCCCGCGTGCTGCGACGTGTTTGTCTGGATCGCAGTTTGGCGGGACAAAATTCGTTACTGGGTCCTATCATCCTATGAACTGGAACACCACCGCCACTACTCAACCGGGCAGCATCGCGGAAATGAAGGTGAAGGACAGATCCACATCCGGCGCGACAATATCACGGATTTCGATGCGTTCGAAGCTCATTCCAACCGTTTGGTAGAGGCAATACGAAAGGCGTACAAACGGGAATTGAAGGCACGGACGCGGGGCTGAAAAGCGACCGCTCATCACCCCGCCAAACCGGCCAGCACGCCCTCCGTCCCCCCTTACGCCCCCGCCCCCTTCCCTGCCAACTGCCGCAACACATACGGCAGAATCCCGCCGTTGCGGAAATACTCCACCTCCCGCGGCGTGTCGATCCGCACCACCACCTCGAACTCCCGCTGCTTCCCGTCCGCGGCCACAGCCCGCACCCGCGCCCGCTCGCCCTTCAAAATCGCCTTCGTCAGGTTCCCCACCGCGAACGTCTCGTCCCCGCTCAACTCCAGCGACTCGCGGTTCTCGCCCGGCAAAAACTGCAGCGGCAGCACGCCCATGCCCACTAAGTTCGAACGGTGAATCCGCTCGAAGCTCTCCGCCAGGACCGCCTTCACGCCCAGCAGCAGCGTCCCCTTCGCCGCCCAATCCCGCGAACTCCCGCTGCCGTACTCCTTCCCGGCAATGATCATCAGCGGCACCCCGTCGGCCTGGTACTTCACCGAAGCGTCGTAAATCGACATCCGCTCGCCCGTCGGGATATGCGTCGTCCATCCGCCCTCGGTCCCCGGCGCAAGCTGATTCCTCAGCCGGATATTGGCCAGCGTCCCCCTCACCATCACCTCATGGTTCCCACGCCGCGCGCCATAGGAGTTAAACTCCGAAGGCTTCACGCCCAGCTCGATCAGATACTTCCCCGCAGGACTATCCTTCGGAATCGACCCCGCCGGAGAAATATGATCCGTAGTTACCGAATCCCCCAGCATCGCCAGCACGTGCATCCCCTTCAAGTCCTCGATCGGAGCCTTCGGGTCCACCATCTCGTCGAAGTAAGGCGGCTTCTTGATGTAAGTCGACTTATCGCTCCACTGATACTGCTCGCCCGCCGGAGTTACAATCGAGTTCCACGCCGCATCGCCCTGAAACACTTCCGAGTATTCCTTCTGGAACATCTCCCTCCGCACGGATTGCTTCACCACCGCTTCCACTTCCGCCTGGCTCGGCCACACATCGCGCAGGTAAACCGGCTTCCCGTCCTTGCCCGTGCCCAGCGGTTCGTTCTGTATGTCGATATCGACGCGCCCCGCCAGCGCATAAGCCACCACCAGCGGCGGCGAAGCCAGATAATTCGCCCGCACCAGCGCGTTCACCCGTCCTTCGAAGTTCCGGTTCCCGCTCAGCACCGAAGCAACCACCAGCTTCTCCCGCTGCACCGCCTCCGCCACCGGCTCGGGCAACGGACCGCTGTTGCCGATGCACGTCGTGCACCCGTATCCCACTAAGTGGAACTTCAGCATCTCCAGATAAGGCAGCAGCCCGCTGTCGGTGAGGTAATCCAGCACCACCTTCGACCCCGGCGCAAGCGATGTCTTCACCCACGGCGGCGTCTGAAGCCCCTTCTCCGCCGCTTTCTTCGCCAGCAGCCCCGCCGCCACCATCACCGACGGGTTACTCGTGTTCGTGCAGCTCGTAATCGCCGCAATCACCACCGAGCCATCCTTCACCGGATATCCATCGCCGTTGGACCTCGCCATCACCGTCCGCGGCGCCGCGCCCAGCGTGTCGAGAAAATTCTTCTTCACGTCCGGCAGGTCGATCCGGTCCTGCGGCCGCTTCGGCCCTGCCAGCGACGGCGTCACCGTCGCCAGGTCCAGTTCCAGCATCGTCGAATACTCCGGCTCCGGCGAATCCGCTGTAAGGAACAGCCCCTGCGCCCGGAAATAGGCTTCCACCAGCGCCACCTGCTTCTCCGCCCGGTTCGTCGCGCGCAGATACTCGAGCGTCTTGTGGTCCACCGGGAAATACCCGATCGTCGCGCCATACTCCGGCGCCATGTTCGCAATCGTCGCCCGGTCGGCAAGACTCAGCGACGCCAGCCCCGGACCGTAATACTCGACAAACTTACCCACCACGCCCTTCTTGCGCAGCATCTCGGTCACCGTCAGCACCAGGTCCGTCGCCGTCGCGCCTTCAGCCAGCCGTCCCGTGAACTTGAACCCAACCACCTGCGGCAGCAGCATCGAAATCGGCTGCCCCAGCATGCAAGCCTCGGCCTCAATCCCGCCCACGCCCCAGCCCACCACGCCCAACCCGTTGATCATCGTGGTGTGCGAGTCCGTCCCCATCACGCTGTCCGGATACACCAGCGCCCCGTTGCTCCGGTTCACAAACACCGCCGGCGCCAGATACTCGAGGTTCACCTGGTGCACAATGCCCGTGTCCGGCGGCACCACGCGGAAGTTCTCAAACGCGGTCTGTCCCCAGCGCAGGAACGCATACCGCTCCTGGTTGCGCTGGAACTCAAGCAGCGCGTTCGCCTGAAACGCGTCCTTGCTGCCGAACTCGTCCACCTGCACCGAATGGTCGATCACCAGATCGGCCGGAATCAGCGGATTCGCCCGCTTCGGCTCCGCGCCCAGGCCGGCCAGCGCATCCCGCATCGCCGCCAGGTCCACCACGCACGGCACGCCGGTGAAATCCTGCAGCAGCACCCGCGCCGGCATGAAGTTGATCTCCCGCGCCGGCGCATCCAGCTTCCACGCCGCGACATATTCAATATCGGACCGCTTCACCGTCTCCCCGTCCTCGGTCCGCAGCAGATTCTCCAGCAGCACGCGAATCGAATACGGCACGCGCGCCAGCCTCGCCACCCCCGCCTTCTCCAGCGCATCCAGCCGGTAAATCGTATACTCATCCCCGCCCACACGCAGCGTGGCCCTTGCGTTGAAACTGTTTAAGCTGTTCATCGGATTTCCCACTCTATTGTAGGCCGCGCCAGACCATCGCGTCCTTCGCCACGCACCGCCGCACTCCACGAGGTCCCGCAACAACGCCCTCAAAACCACCCACGGTGGCAGCGCACCGCAACGACGCACCGTAACCGAGCCGCGGGCGCGACAGAGCGTCCGCCCTCCTGTCTCTCGCCTACCGCCGCAATTCCTCAGCCACGACGGCGCCAGGGTGCAGTAAGATCCAAGTATGAAGCTCCTTGTGACGCTTGAGGCAGACGAGACTGGGATGCTCGTTGCCGAATGCCCGGCCATTCCCGGTTGCATCTCTCAAGGCAGGACCGGGGACGAAGCCTTGGAGAACATCCGGGAAGCCATCGCCGGCTGTCTCGAGGCCCGGGCAGCTCATGGAATGCCACTGATAATCAAAGTCCGGGAAATCGAGGCCCCGGCATAGATGGCGTCTCTGCCCGTTGTCCCAGGCGAGCGGGCAGTACGAGCTTTTTAGAAGGCAGGCTGGTTCAAAGATCGACAGCGAGGAAGCCATGTGATTCTGGTGAAACCCGGCCAGCCGGCGAGCCTGTCCGTACCACAACATCGTGAACTGGCTCCGGGCACGTTGCGCGCGTTGATCCGTGCGGCGGGACTATCCACCAAAGAATTTCTTCCGCTTCTATGAGACCTCGCCACCGCTTGTGGCGCCGATCCAAAGCCGCACACGTGACATGGGAAATTAGAACGCATTTTGCCCTTCGTACCATTAGGCTTGTTCGTCAGATTGTCCCAGGAATCCCGAATCGAGTCCGTTTGCGAGACTGACTGCGCACACCGATCGAGAGCGCCACTGATATCAAGCGCCGGCTTGTAAACGCGCCCGTTAGTTAGAGGTTGGGCCCACTGTCCGTCACGCCAACTTCTAAGTCGCAGTAAGTCTATCTAATTGCGCAAGCGAGGTAGTCCACAAGCGGATGGTAGGGTATCGTCATGGTGGAACACTTCGAAAGGCTTTTGGATTGCATCGTTGATTATATCAAAGCTGGAATCGACTTCAGCAAGCATCTGACAACTTTGGCCGTCGGAACAATCGTCGTCATAGGCGCCGTTCACGGGAAACTCACCTCGGCGGCACAAGTAAGATGGGCGATTCCGTTAGCAATGGGACTACTCTTCGTCTCACTGATCTATTGGCTCAAAGCCAGCTCGGCGGCCCTCAGATGGATAGGAAACCTGATACAAGTACGTGCGAACCTATTTCAAGCAACGCTAAAAGACCCATCATCAGCCCTTGAGACTCTAAAACCTATCATGGCGGACAGTAAAGCGCAAGCGCGCCAAATGGACTGGAACTCAGTACTTGGAAGCGTAACCTTCTCAGCCGCACTGCTACTGCTCGTTTTTTTCGTTTTCAAGAACATGGTGTAAGCACGCCAGCGGTCTCGTTCCCCGAGTAGCAGAGGTCCAAACCAAGATTCACACTACAACTCGCCCCGCGTTATTGAGGGTCACTAAGTGAAAGCCGAGGTCCCCCCACAAAGCGGCTAACAGTCTCTCTGGGCGTCATTCCTCTCGGCGTCGTCGCCTGCCGGCTCGCTACGCCGCAGAGCGTTGTCATCTCGCGATACGGCGTACGCCCCCCCCCAGCACATCCCCGCTCGTCCAAAATCCCAACACCCCATCAACCCCAGAGCCTTCGAATGGCGCAATCAGGAAACCGGCAACCCCGGTTGACGATATTCTGGCGCTCACCCGTGGTCGCCGACGGCCCGTTCCCTCACATATATACCGGCGCTTCAATCCCCAGCACGTCCAGTATCTTCTCCATCTGCAGCCCGCAGTACTGCGCCAGCCACAGCAGGAACGTCTTGCGCTCCGGATTCTCCTCCGTCAGCACCGGATAGCCGTGATAGAAGTTACTAAACGCCTGCGCCAACTGAAACGCGTACTTCGCCGCGTGCGCCGGCTCGCCCGCAACCGCCGCGCGCTCAATCGCCGAATCCGCCTTCGAAGCCATCAGCAGCATCTGCCACAACTCTTCCTCGCCCAGATACTTCCCAAACGCCTCCGCATCGAGC
>DAIDIH010000003.1 GCA_027459465.1 Bryobacterales bacterium
CGAAATACCAGGAATTCCCGGTGGCGATTGACGCGCCCCGGTACACGCCCAAAGGCACCATCGTGCTGAGAGGTGCGCGCGCGATCACGATGCACGGCGACGAGGTGCTGACTGACGCCGACATCGTTGTCACCGATAACCGCATCGTGGGGGTCGGCCGGAAAGGCTCGGTGCCGGTTCCGAGCGGCGCGAAAATTCTGGACCTTCAAGGGAAGACGATCATGCCGGGCATCGTCGACGTGCACGCCCACTGGACCGAGATCCGGCGCAACGTGCTCGACCTTCAGAGCTGGCCGTTCCTGGCTAACCTCGCCTTCGGCGTCACCAGCGGCCGCGATCCCCAGACGGGCACCAACGACACCTTCGCCTACCAGGACCTGATCGACATGGGTAAGATCCCAGGGCCACGTGCTTTCTCGACCGGCCCGGGCATTTTCGGGCCTTACGCCAACAACGGCATCTCGTCGCTCGACGATATGCGCGACACGGTCTCCCAGTATCACAAGTACTACCGAACCAACACCGTGAAGTCGTACCTGGTCGGCAACCGGAAGCAGCGCGAATGGATGGTGGAAGCCCGCAGAGAGAACCATATGATGCCGACGACGGAAGGTGCGCTCGACCTAAAACCGGACATGACCCACGTGCTTGACGGCTTCGAAGGGAACGAGCACGCGCTGCCGATCGTCCCGCTATACAAGGACGTAGTGGAACTATTCGCCAAATCCGGCATCTTTTACACGCCGACGCTGCTGGCGGCTTACGGCGGGCCGCTCGCGGAGAACTATTTCTATGAAACCACCGAGGTGCAGGACAACGTGAAGCTGCGGCGCTTTTTCCCGCACAATGTGCTCGACCAGAAGACGCTGCGCCGCCCATGGTTCCGCTACGACCAACAGATTTTTCCTCAGCTTGCGGCATCGGCAGCCAAGATCGTGCGCGACGGCGGTCATGTGCAGATTGGCGGTCACGGGCAGATTCAGGGCATCCAGTGCCACTGGGACAAGTGGGCGCCGGCCAGAGGCGGGCTGAGCAACCTCGAGGTTCTGCGCGCGGCGACGATCAGCGGGGCGCAGGCGATCGGTTACGACCAGGACTTGGGGAGCATCGAGGCCGGGAAACTGGCCGACCTCATCGTGCTCGACAAGAATCCGCTCGACGACATTCACAATACGACCAGCATCCGGTATGTAATGAAGAATGGCGAGTTGAGTGATGGCAACACGCTCGACCAGGAGTGGCCGGAGAAGAAACCGCTGCCCGAGATGTGGTGGTGGAAGGACGATCCGGAGAAACTGAAGGCAGGAAACTAACACTTAAAAGTGCAGATTGTTCGCGCTTATCCCCGACATCTATCGCTGGCCGCGCCGCTGTTTGACGAGTACCGCCAGTTCTACGGTAAGCCGCGTGACGCGGAGGGCGCGCGGCAGTTCATCTCCGCGCGGCTCGAACGCGGCGACTCGATTCTGTTCTTGGCGATCGAGGGGACCGGAAGCCGCGAAACGGGACTGGGATTTGTGCAGCTTTATCCGATCTTCTCGTCCCTTCAAATGAAGCCTGCCTGGCTGCTGAACGATCTGTTCGTGGTTCCAGAGGCGCGCCGGCGGGGGATCGCTCGCGGGCTGCTCGACCGTGCCCGGCGCCATGCCCTCGAAACGCGCGCCTGCGAGCTTGTGCTTTCAACGGGCGTGGACAACAAGCCGGCGCAGACGCTGTATGAGAGCCTCGGCTACCAGCGCGACAAAGGGTTTTACACCTACGTGCTTCCGGTTTCCTGAGGCACGCCGCCGCAGGCTTCGAGCAGCAGCGTCCGCAGCCCTTCGCGCATCGGTTCCGGGAGCCGCGCCTTGTCCCGGCTGACGTAGAACACGTCGAAGGCGCGCGCGGCTTCCGTGTTCACCAGGACGACTTCGATGTTCAGTCCGGCGGAAGCGATGGCTCGCGCCAGATCGTGCAGCAGGCCGGGACGATCCGGAGCGGCGATTTCCACGAGCGTTGAGCGCTCGCTGGCGGCGTCGTTGAAGCTCACGACGGCCGGCAGCGCGGGCCGGGGCAAGGGCTTGGGCTTGGGTCGATTCCGCAGCATGGCCGCGATGTCGGCCTGTCCAAGCGCGGCGCGCTCGAGCGTTCCGATCAGCCGGGCCATCTCCGGTGGATTCAGTTCGAGTGTCTTGTGCGGATCGGAAAAAGTGAAGATGTCGAGTCCGAGGCTCGCCGCATTGGCGAACGCCTCGGCCCGCAGGATGTTCAGCCCGAACCCGGAAAGCGCCCCGGAAAGATCGGCGAAGAGACCGGGCCGGTCCGGCGCGACGATGGTGCTCCGGTAATAGCCGTTCTCGCGGCTGACCGTGGCTGCGGCCCCTTCTGGGGGCCGTTTCCCGGCGAGCGACCGGTGCGCGGAGATTTCCTCTTCGCTGTGGATGCGCACATAACGTGTCGGCATTCCTTCAAGGAAATCCGCCGTCCGCGGGTCGGCGGAGGACAGGTGAATGCGGTCCGAATCGAGTTCGCGGGTCAATTCGTTGTGCGTCACCACGTAGAGCCGCCAAAGCTGGTCGAGCACCCAGGGCGACATCGCACCGGGGTTGACCGCGCTGATGTCGGCGTAGGTAAGCAGGGTCAACAAACGCAGGCGCTCGAGTGACCCGGTGGACTGCGCGGCCGCGCGCGCCGTCGCCGGATCGGCCAGATCCCGCGACTGGATGAAGCCCGACAGGTCGAGGTGATGGGCGATGAGGTAGAGGACGGTTTCGCGGACCGAAGCGGGCGCCTTCATCCGGTCCAACACGAGTTGTCCGATGCGCATGCTCTCCTCGGAATGCTCACCGGTCCCGCCGCCTTTGCCCAGGTCGTGAAGCAGAAGCGCTATCCGGAGAGAGGCGGGGTCTTCGGCGTCCTTCAAGAGGCGGGCGAGACGCTGGCGGATCGCATCCGTCGAGCGCGGCAGAGCAGCCAGACTTTCGAGAGTTGCCAGCGTGTGCTCATCCACGGTGTAGCGATGATGGAAGTCGCGCGCCACCAGCGCGTCGACCCGCTTCCACTCCGGCAGTAGCACGGTCATCAGCCCCGCCTCGTGGAGGGCGCGAGCGGCCGCCGCGAAGCCCGGGAGCGCCAACACGGGCCGAAGCTCGGACCAAGTGTAAGAGCGGGGGCGTCCGTCCTGCAGCGCTTCGGTCAACCGCCGTTCGGTGTCCGGCGCCAGCTTGAGGTCGTGCCGCGCGACGAACTCGAGCAGGCGGACCACCGCCGCGGGGTCAATTCGAAAGAGCCCTGGCTCGCGCAGCAGAACCCGGTCTTTCGAAACCGTGAACTCCGCGTTCGACAAGCGCCCGCGGCGGGCCCGAAACTGCGAAAACAGCCCGGCGCCGGCTTCCTCGGCCTGCTCGATCGCGCGAAGAACAGCGCGGAAAACGCTGCGGGCATGGAGATAATATTGGCGCATCAACGCGCCCGGGTCCAGGTCCGCCTCGCAGGCGAGCGCGTCCTGGGCTTCGAAATCGAGGAGATTGTTGTCGCGGCCGGACCGAGCGTGCAGCCGCCGCCGGATTCGGTAGAGAAATTCGCAGGCCTCCCGCAGGTTCGCGCCGCCGCCCGCGCCCAGCTTTTCGAGCCATCGCAGCACGTGCAAGTCCCGCAGTCCCCCGGGTGCTTCCTTGATGTTCGGCTCCAGGTGGTAGATGGTCCCGCCGAACTTTTCGTGGCGCGCCCGCGTCATCGCGCACAGATGCCGCACGATACCGGCGCGCTCGGCCGCCAGGAACCGGGAGAAGCGCTGGTCCAGCCTTTGGTAGTGCGCTTCATCCCCCCATACGCGCCGCCGGTCCAGCAGGCTGATGGTCAACTCGAGGTTGCCTTCGTTGACCTGGCAGCACTCTTCCACGGTGTGGACCGAATGGCTGGCCCGCAGACCGGCGTCCCACAGCGTGCGCACTTGGGTCGAAATGCGCTCGCGCGAGTCTTTGCCGGGCATCCCGTCAACGAGCAGCAGCAGATCGACGTCGGAAAACGGAAACAGTTCCCGCCGTCCGTAGCCGCCTGCGGCGACTACGGTCGCGGGCAGTGCGACTTCCGTGGCCGCGGCGGCAACGAGTTCGTCGACCAACGCCGAGCGCTTCTCGAGGCGCTCAAATTCGCTCCCGACTACCGGCTCGAACGACGTCTGGCCCTCCGTTGCTACAGGGCGCCCTCGCCCCGGTCTTCATTGCGGATGCGGATGGCCTCCTGGACATCCGAGACAAAGATCTTTCCGTCGCCGATCTTGCCGGTCCGGGCCGCCTTCAGAATTGTCTGGATCGCTTCATCCAGGCGCGCGCCGGCGATCACCATCTCCACCTTAACCTTGGGCAGCAGATCCACCTGGTACTCCATGCCCCGGTACACTTCTTTGTGCCCCTTCTGCCGGCCGTGGCCCCGCACTTCGCTGATCGTCATTCCCTCGATGCCGATCGCGGTGAGTGCTGCCTTAACGTCTTCAAGCTTGTGAGGCTGGATGATCGCTTCGATTTTTTTCATTGGATCTACGCCTCGAAATTATAACCTTCCTCGCCGTGCATGCTGATGTCGAGGCCTTCTTCCTCGTCCTCGAATGTAGCGCGGATGCCCACCAGAAGGTCGGTAACCTTCAAAATCACGAGTGAACCCACGATGGCCAAAGCCCAGGAGATCAGCACTCCTATGGACTGATTCAGTACCTGTCCGGCGTGGCCGTCCACCAGGCCGAGCGCCATGGTCTTGCCGGCGGAGTCCTTGAAACTGTCGTTCACTGCGCTGGTGGCGAACACACCGGTCAGGAGGGCGCCCAACGTTCCGCCCATCCCGTGCACGCCGAAGGCGTCCAGGCTGTCGTCGTATCCGAACCGCGCTTTGACGGCGGTGACCATGAAGAAGCACAGCAGGCCGGCGGCGAAGCCGATCACCATGGCTGGGAACGGCTTCACAAAGCCCGAAGCAGGGGTGATGGCCACCAGACCGGCCACGCAGCCGGAGATACCGCCAAGCATGCTGGGCTTGCCGTTGTGCACCCACTCGGCAAGCAGCCATCCCAGCGCCGCCGCCGCCGCACCGAAATGGGTGGCGACAAATGCGCTGGTGGCCAGAGGCGAGGCGGCCAAGGCGCTGCCTGCGTTAAACCCGAACCAGCCGACCCACAGCAGGCAGGCCCCAATGAAGCTGTAGGTCAGGCTGTGCGGCTTCATTGGCTCCGCACCGTAACCTTGCCGTTTGCCCAGATACAGCGCGCAGACCAGCGCCGAGACCCCCGAAGTGATGTGCACGACCGTGCCGCCGGCGAAATCGAAGCACGGAATCTTCCCGCCCAGCGCGGCGTTGAGCAGCCCGCCTTTGCCCCACACCATGTGCGCCATCGGAAAGTAGACGATGGTTGTCCACAGCACCGTGAAAATCAGCATCGCGGAAAACTTCATTCGCTCGGCATAGGCGCCGGAAATAAGCGCCGGCGTGATGATGGCGAACATGAGCTGATAAATCATGAAAGTCTGCTGCGGGATAGTGGCCGCGTAATCCGTGTTCGGCGCCGCGCCTACATGATTCAGGAATAAGTACTGCAGCCCGCCGATGAACGAGTTGCCGTCGCCGAACGCCAGGCTGTAACCATAGATGGCCCAGATCACCGTAACTACGGCCATCAGGATGAAGCTGTGCATCATCGTGCTCAGCACGTTTTTGCGCCGGACCAAGCCGCCGTAAAACAAAGCCAGGCCAGGGCCGGTCATCATCAGCACGAGCGCTGCGCTCACCAGCATCCACGCATTGTCACCAGCGCTTTGCGCGGACTTGACGGCGGATTCCAACGCAGCCAAGCGGGCGGCGGTAGCATCCGTAGCGCTCTGCGCCCAACTCGGCGAGGAAGAAAGTAAAGCGAAGACAGCACACGCCAGGGTGCTCATGCGACGGGGCATAAGTCTCTATAATCGCTAAGTTGCTCGCTAACGTGAACTAAGAAAATTCGATGAGCTCGATCAATATTTTTGAGGGCAGCTACGTCTCAGTGAACGGCGTGCGGCTGCACTTCGCCTCGGCCGGGGAGCCGTTGCGCCCGTTGATCCTTTTTCTTCATGGCTTTCCGGAGTTTTGGTATGCGTGGAAGCGGCAACTCGCCGAATTCGGCGCCACGCACTTTGCCGTAGCGCCCGACATGCGCGGCTACAATCTGTCCTCCAAACCCTACGATGTTTCCGCCTATGCGGTGAAGCACCTCGTCGAGGATGTGTGTGACTTGGCCCGCCAGTTGGGCTACGCAGGGCGATTTACCCTTGTTGGACACGATTGGGGCGGCGCCGTGGCCTGGGCTTTCGCCATAGCGCATCCGGAACTGCTGGATAGGTTGGTGATAATCAATGCGCCCCATCCGGGCGTGTTCGTGCGGGAACTCCGCGAAAACCCGGCGCAGCAACAGGCCAGCCAGTACATGATCTGGTTCCGCACGCCAGGGGCGGAAACCGCTCTTGCGGCGGACAACTGCGCCTTGCTGGTGCGGGCGCTCACGGCGACGGCTGCTCCGGGGACCTTCAGCGAAGCGGACCTCGACGCCTACCGAAACGCATGGTCCCAGCCCGGCGCGCTCACCGGTGGGCTGAATTATTACCGGGCCGCGCGCATCGGCCCTTCCGCGCCCGGAGAGCCGGCAGCGAGTTTTCCGGCGGACGGCGACCTGCGCGTTGCGGTTCCCACGCTCGTGATCTGGGGCGAACGGGACCATGCGCTGCTTCCCGGCAACCTCGATGGGCTCGAGGCCTTCGTGCCTGATCTGAGAATCGAACGCATTCCGGAGGGCTCGCATTGGGTGGTTCATGAGAAGCCACAGCAGGTGAACCGTTTTTTGCGGCAGTTTATTCCGGGTTAAATGTCACGGGCGGTCAGACTTCTGAGGGGGTGGATTCCCGGTGGCGGACGCCGTCATTCTCGCGGATGAAGTCCTTGATGAAGGCGGCATTCGCGGGAACGTCGGGCGTCATGTAGAACCAGTACGAAGCGCTGTTCCTCCACAACCGGACGGCGGCCACGAGACGCCGGCAAAACACGGTCGCTATCATGCGGATGCCTCCGGGAGAGAGGCGCAAGATCACCTCGGCCCGCTGGGGACAGTCCTTCCCGCTGACGATGCAGTAGACGAGCAGAGCGAGGCTCCGGAACGGGTGAATGGCTTGTACCGAGGGCCGTTCCTGGGATGATTTGACGCTCCAGAAGACAAGCGGCGACCAGCCGGGAGTTGACGTTACGCGATCCAGGCCGTAGTAATCCAAGTCGACCAGAATCTTCTTGCCGAACACCGGGTCATTTTTGATCCGGGTCCATCGCTCCGGAATCGCAGCGCTGTGCCCCTCCCGGAGACTCCACCGGACAGCGAAGGGATGGACGCGGCCCCGGCTGTCGATTAGCGGTGTGTCTTCAGAGTAGAGAGAGACCTCCGGATCTTCGATTAGGGCCAGGCCTAATGTCGTCTTGCCGCCGGAGATCGGCATGCAGAACAGGGCGGGTTTGCCGGCCACGCTGATCCCTAATGCATGAAAGCGATGGAAGCCACGCGCGTCCAGATGTGTACCCGCCAAGGCGATGATCAGATAGTAGGTGTAATGATGGAGCAGTTCTTCATCGGGCGAGACCACGCTGCCCCGATCAGCCGCCGCATCGTAGGTGACGAGGGTTTCCGGGTAGCGGACCCGGCGGCGATCGCCCCAGCCGTAAGCACGGCCGTTGAAGTGCGTAAACAGGTAACGCCCGCCGTCTGCCCGCCGGTCCGGCTCGTGGCGCTCCGCCGTGACGGTGATGCAGACGCCGGAGTCCGCGCGCGGCGCGGTGAAATACGAGAAATCGCGCGCTAGTTTCTCAATTAGATCACCGTCCTCCGAA
Organism: Bryobacterales bacterium; assembly: GCA_027459465.1. Taxonomy (GTDB): domain Bacteria; phylum Acidobacteriota; class Terriglobia; order Bryobacterales; family Bryobacteraceae; genus JAJYKC01. The sequence continues at coordinate 7,870 of DAIDIH010000003.1, forward strand.
TGGACAGCGATGCAGCAGGGACCGAAGAAGAGGACAAGCTTCATCGGGTCAACTCGCGCATCAGTTCGTCCATCCTGCGGACATAGGGCTGGGCCCACTGCAACTGGCTGCACGCAGGCTCGCGGTAGAGTTCCTGATACCGGCGGTATTTGCGCAGCAGGGTGGCGAGACGAATCGGCCGGCAAGTTTCCGGCCGCATGAGGCGCAGGGATGTTCGCGAGGCCAGGGTCCGGTTCATTACGCTCCAACGTCCGCCGATCGTTTTCACCCGCGCCGGGTGCTGCTCAAACCACTGGCTGGCGCGGACGTGCGAGCGGAACAACGGCTGGCTGTCCGGCGTTTTGACAATCGCGTAGTTGTTGGTTGTGCAGATCCACTTCGGCGGCGTGTGCAAGAGTTGCCGCTTTAGCAGATAGAGGCGGTGGCCCAGATTGATGGGAACTTCCAGAAACGTACTTTCCCATCGATACCCGGCGAATGCCGGTTCGGCGGCCTTCTCCACCGCGAGGGCTGCATCTTCCGCGAACCAGTCGTCATCGTCGACCGGCAATACGAGCGCGCCGTCCGGCACATCGTTCCAGTCCGTGCAGACGGTGTTGCGGACGGCGGTGAGATTGTTGCGGGCGATTTCACGCAGGCGATGGCGAAACTCGTGGTAAGGGATGTTGAATGTCCGGTTCCAGATTTGGATCGTCGGCCGAAATTGGGGAGGCAACTGGGCCCAGAAGGCGACTTCATTCGTGCAATCGACGGTTTCGCGCACGCAGATGTACATCATGGCGTTGCCTCGCGCGCGGCGGGTACCGAAGACTCTACCAGTTCTATGACGGCATCGAGTCCGTTCTCTGCGCCGATCGAGTCTTTCATTCGCGAAAGCGACCGGCGAATCTCGGTGCTGTGCATCGACTGATCGATCAAGGCCACGAGTTGATCCGGCTTGAGGCCTTTCATCTTCGCGCCGGTGGCGATGCCGTGGTAGACGGCCCTCGCCATATTGCCGGGCTGATCGCGCATTGCTGGCACCACGACCATAGGAACCTCAAAGTGGACGCATTCCTGAACGGAATGAATGCCGCCGTGTGTCACCATGGCCGCGGCTTGCCGAAGGACGGCCAACTGGGGCGCCCATGCGACGAGGAGCAGGTTTGAGCCATCCACACGATGCCGATCCGCTTCCTGCTGCGAGCCCACGCTGAGCACCCATTGCCAGTCCGATCTGAGGCGCGCCGCGGCGACCACGGTGCGAAAGAAATGGGGGGCGTATGGATAGAAGCGCGCATCCGAGCCGAGCGAGCAGTAGACCAGGGGCTTTCCCACGTCCAAGCCCTCCAGCAGGCTTGTGTCCTCCCGTCGTTCGAGGTCGATCATTCCACCGAGGTAGAGCCGGCCTTTGACCTGCGCGTGAGGGAATTCGAACGACCTGGGACACATCATTATTTCCGGGAGCATCAGGTGAGGGCCTGCGATGCCGAGCCAATACGTCTGGTTCTCACGGCAGGTAATGCCGGAGCGCTTGGCCAGACGCTTGAACTCGCCGGTCAGATGATGCATGCGTCCGGGGTGCCGGAAATCGCCGCGCAGACGGGAAGCAAGGCTCTTGGCGACGAAGGTGACGTAGCGCAGCCGAAGCCAGTCCGCGCGAACTTGCATGCGGCCCCGCCATGAGGATTGCGGAATCCGATGTGAAAGGCCCGGGGGGATGGAGGAGTTGGGAGGCCCGTGGAGAGAGGCCGAGAGGCTGACGGTGGGAATCCCGAGAGATAGAGACCGCAGGGCGATGTACCAGACGAGGCTGTCGCAGATCACCAGGTCCGGATGGCAGGATCGGAGAAGCTGATCGAGATCGCCGTTCGATATCCGGTGCAGGAAGGCCCGGAAGAGCCGTTCGTTCGCGATTCTGCGTCGCCACGACGACATGGCTTGGGGCTGGTAGCCCCTGTCCTGCAGAATGTCGTCCGCGAACGGTACAAATTCAAAACCATTGCCGACGACTAATTCCCGACCGGCGGGGAGTCCCAGGCACGTGATGCGGTGGCCTCGATCCCGAAGGCGCCGGGCGAGTGATAGGCTGCTGATGATGTGCCCCGGCCCGGCGCAGACAGCGAACACAATATGCAGTTGCCTGGCGGTGCTCATGGGGCTCAGCCGGAGATCTGATGCAAGTCCAAAGGGTACCTGACGTGGCCGGTGGCGGCGGAGCGGGAGATCATGTCGAGTTGGGCCTGCTTCAGCGGCGGAGCATTCAGCCACTGCCGGTTATGGCGCCAATCCGTCAGATACCAATTCGTATGGCTGGTCCAATAGACGTGCATTTCCCCCAGTTGCAGAAACACGTCGGGTGCGGTGGCGGGAGTCAGAACGCCGCGATGGAAATCCCGCGGTGCGCTCGGAGTGATGGGGAACGCGACTTGTCCAAGGCGGAGGAAGAACCAGGTGCGAGACGGAGAGCCGGTGTAGACCCGGCGGCGAAGGGCAAGCAATTGTTCGATGTCGTCGAGGGACGGCAGCGAGTCGATGCCGGTATCGATCATGAGCAGGGAATCGTCGAGCGGATAGAATGCGCTCTTCACGAGGTGTACGCCCCGACAACGGCCGCACCAACTTTTTTCGAAGTACCGGAGGATTTCCTGAAATGGTGCTTGCGCTTTCTCCCGCTCGAGTGCGCCGGTGCCAGGTTCCACCGACTGTTCCATATTGCGATCGACGAGCAGGAATGGATGATCCGGGAATTCCTTCCACAGTTCGAGGAATGAGTTGACGAGAAAACGGTAGCATTCCTCTTCGACAGCTTTGTCCCGCCGGGGGACTCGCTGGGCGGCGAGCGCCCGCAGTTTGCGGCAGAGAGGCGAGTCCTCCCGACGTAGCGCTTCGTCCCTGGAGTAGCAGAATTCGGCGGTGCGCAGGGCATGGAGAGCGTTCAGAACTTCAGCAACGGCCTTGACGCAGATTGAGCTGCGCATCAGGACATCGTCGCGGTACCGCTCATTCTGCAGCAGGAAGCCGATGAATTGCGCCCACCAATAATACAACTCCGAAAGACAACTCGACACACGTGCCGTTTCTGTCATGTCCGGCAGAGCGGAAAGCGAATCCCTACCATAGGTGAGCGACCAGTTGCGTTTTCCTTCCTGGAAACGGTACCGCCAGAGTGGCGTGGTGTCCCACAGATAGCGAAGTTCCTTCTCATTCACCACGAAGCTTGGGTGATAGGGAATCAGCCCGGCGGAGAGAATCTGCAGCCAGCGAAAGACGGATTCCGCGCGCTGCCGCTCGCGGGCGTCCAAGCCCACGACGAGGAAGAAATCGATATCACTGACACCCGGCTTGATCTCGCCCTTGGAGCATCCGCGTGTCACATAGAGGGACAAGATGCCGGGACACCGGCGAAACAAATAGACCGAAGTCCGAATCGCGATCCGGTACATCCAACGGTAGAAGGATAGGAGAGGCGGAACCGAGCTCCACGCCAGAAGATATCGCGCTTTGGTTTTCCACCACATGAAGTTGTCCCGGGAATCGCAGACTCCGCACCGCTGCCGGATCACCGGCTGGCGGATCCCGGCAGAAGGGAGTTAACATCCTGGCCCCCGTATTCCACCGCAATTTTTCCACGAAGAATCCGGGCGGGTCAACCCGCCGTGCGCTCAGGAGGGAATCGCGGCGATGGCTTCGATTTCGACGCGGACGTCGCGCGGGAGGCGGGCGGCTTCCACCGTCGAACGGGCCGGAGGGTTCGTGGGGAAGTAGCGGGCGTAGACGCCGTTCATGGCGGGGAATTCGGCCATGTCCTTGAGGAAGACGGTTGTTTTGAGGACGTGTTCGAAGGAAGTGCCGCAGGCGGCGAGGACGGCGCGCATGTTTTCGAGCACTCGTTCGGTCTGCTCGGCGATGCCGCCTTCGATGAGCGCGCCGGTGGCAGGGTCGAGCGGGATCTGGCCGCTCAGGTAGGCGGTACCTCCGTTTACGACGGCTTGCGAGTAGGGGCCGATGGCCTTGGGAGCGTTGTCCGTGGTGATGATGGTTTTCATGGTTTTTTCGGAAATTCGAGTGTGCCGATGAGATCGCACGCGTGGGGGATGCGGTTGCGGGCGAGGAAGCGGTCGAGTTCGCGGGCGATGCGCAGCGGGGCGGAGGGCTCGGCGAAGTTCATCGTACCGACCTGGACGGCTGAGGCGCCGGCGATCATGAACTCGGCTGCGTCTTCGCCGGTTCGGATGCCACCGAGGCCGACGACGGGAATGTGCACGGCCTGCGCGGCTTCGTAGACCAAGCGCAGGGCGATGGGTTTGATGGCGGGGCCGGAGAGGCCACCGAAGCCGGCGCCGAGGCGGGGACGGCGGGTGCGGGCATCGATTGAGAGCGAGATGAAGGTGTTGACGAGGCTGATCGAATCGGCGCCGGATTCTTCGGCGGCGCGGGCCAGCGGTTCGATGCGGGCGACGTTCGGCGAGAGCTTGACGATGAGGGGGCGATGAGCGAGCGGGCGAACGCGGCCGATGAGTTCGGACAGCAGGACGGGGTCGGAGGAGAAGTAGATCCCACCGTGTTTCGTGTTCGGGCAGGAGACGTTGAGTTCGTAAGCGGCGATGCCTTCGGCATCGTCGAGGACGCGGATCACTTCTTCGTAGTCCTCGGCGGCGTAGCCGAAGACATTGGCGAAGATGGCGGTGCGGTACTGGCGGAGGGCCGGGAGTTTTTCAGAGACGAAGGCGCGGACGCCGACGTTCTGGAGGCCGACGGAGTTTATCATGCCGCCTTCGGTTTCCCACAGGCGCGGAGCCGGGTTGCCGGGGATTGACTCGCGCGAGAGGCCTTTCACGATGATGCCTCCGATGCGGCTCAGGTCGACAAGAGAGGCGAATTCGACGCCATAGCCGAAGGTGCCTGATGCGGCGAGGATGGGGTTGGCAAGGGGGACGCCGCAGAGGGTCGTCGCGAGGCGGCTCATGCCGGACACCAGTCTAGCAGAGGCTTTGAATGCGCTCCCACGTCGAAAGAATGTCGTTCCAGGTGGTGTGAATGTTGCCGATGGCGAGGCGGAGGACGAAGTTCCCGTTCAGGACCGTGTGGGAGAGAAAAGCGTGGCCGGAGGCGTTGATTTTGTCGAGGAGGGTGCGGTTCGTCTCGTCGGAGGATTTATGGCGGAAGCAGACGAGGGAGAAGGGGTGCGGCGCGCAGACTTCGAAATCTGGGTTGGCTTCGATGAGGGTGGCGAGTTGATCGGCCCACCGGACATGGGTGCGGATCATTTCGGCGAGGCGGTCGCGGCCGAAGTAGCGGAGGACGAACCAGAGCTTTAGGGAGCGGAAGCGGCGGCCGAGTTGGATGCCGTAGTCCATGAAGTTCACGGCTTCCGTGTCTTCGGCGGTTTTCAGGTACTCGGCCGATAGGGAGAACGCGCGGCGGAGGATGTCGGGGTGAGCGGTGTAGAGGACGCTGCAGTCGATCGGAGTGAAGAGCCACTTGTGAGGATTGACGACCACGGAGTCGGCGAGTTCGATGCCGTTGAACAGCGGGCGGAGTTCAGGGACGATGGCTGCGGGTCCGCCGTAGGCTGCGTCGACGTGGAGCCAGATGTTGTGCTGGTGGGCGATGCGGGCGATTTCGGGGACCGGATCGATGCTCGATGTAGAAGTGGTTCCGGTGGTGGCTACGATGCAGAAGGGCTGCAGGCCTTGGGAAAGGTCCGCGTCAACCGCACGGGCGAGCGCATCGGTACGCATGCGGAAGTTTTCGTCGACGGGGATGAGGCGGACGTGCTGCCGGCCGAGGCCGAGGGTGAGAGCGGCCTTTTCGACGGAGGAATGGGAGTGGGCGGAAGTATATAGGACGAGACGGCCGTTGTTGCCGTGGCTGCGCACGTTGGGGTCTGCACGGTCGCGGGCGGCGGCGATGGCGTGCATCGTGGAGATGGAGGCGGTGTCGTAGATGATGCCGAACCAGGGCTTGGGAAACTCAAGTGCGTCGCGGAGCCAGCCGAGGGTGACCTGTTCGAGTTCGGTGACGGCGGGGGAACTTTTCCAGAGCATGCCGTTCACGTTGAGCGCGGCGGTGAGCATCTCAGCGAGGACGCCGGGGGCGGAAGCCGAGACGGAGAAATAGGCGAAGAAGCGCGGGTGGTTCCAGTGGGTGAGGGAAGGGAGGATGAGGTGGTGGAAATCGGTGAGGATCGCGTCGATGGACTCGCCTCCCGCAGGCGCGGAGGTGGGAAGTTGGGCTGCAAGTGCGCCGGGGGAAATGGACGGAAGGACGGGATAACGGCCGGAGTTCTCGAGGTAATCGGCGATCCAGCGCGCGGTTTCGGCGGCGGCGCGGCGAAACTCCTCCGGCGGCATGTCAAAGGGGGGATCGGCTGTCACGCGCGCACCTGTTGGCCGGCATCGCGCCACCAGGAGGAGAACCAATCGCAGAACTGCCGGGCGGGCTCGTCGAGCGGGATAGCGGTAGGGCCGATCTTGAGTCCGCGAAGCCCGGCGGCGAGTTTGATGGCGAAGGTCATCGGTAGTTGCTCGATGTGATCGATGAATTCGACGAGCCGGGTGTTGATTTGGGCGACGCGGGTAGGGTCGGCGTTCGACGTGATTGCGCGATCCAGCGCAATGACGAGTTCGGGGATGGCGGAGGCGGCGCCGGAGATGATGCCGTGAGCGCCATTCTGGCGGGCCCAGGCGTAGATACGCTCGCTACCGCTGAACAGGCGGAAACCGAGGCGTCGGCTTGCCTCGAGAAGTTGCGAGAAACCAGCCTGGTCGCCGCTTGAATCTTTGATGCCAGCGAAGAGGCCGGTTTCGAGGAGATCGATGGCTGTGGTGGGGGCGAGAAGGGAGGTGGCTTGCGGGATGTTGTAGAGGTAGATGGGTGCGGAGATGGCGGCGCGGTGGGCGAAGTCGAGGAAGAACTGGCGGATTGCCGGCTGGGGGTAGGGGATAAAAGGAGGGGGCATGAGCAGGACCGCGGCGGCTCCGGCGGCAGAGGCTTCCTGGGCGAGCCAGACGGCGCCGTCTAGGGTGGA
>DAIDIH010000004.1 GCA_027459465.1 Bryobacterales bacterium
AGTGCCTGAACCGCCGCCGCCCGTTCCGCCGATGCGTCCGTGGAGGCGTCGTCCACGACGACGATTTCAAGCCCCATGCCGGGCGGCAGAGGAGCACGCAGAACGCGGGACAGAATTTCGCTGATCCATTCTTCCTCGTTATAGAGGGGTACGAGAACCGAAAGGAGCATAAGGTATTTGAGTATTCAGCATACCCCGCCTGCGCCTGAGACTCGACCGAAGGGTTAAACACTAGCCCTACAGGAGGCAAGTGTTGTGAACGGCTGTTTGATTGGGAAATCGTCTCGTGGTCTTGCTATTTTCGCGGCATTGGGCATCGCAGTCATCGCGCTGTCACCCGCGCCAAAGGCGGCTACGCTGCCGGCGATGTTCGCGCGGGGGACCGACGGAACATTGAGAGGTTGGGCGGGGCCGATGTCGGCTGAGTTTCACCCCGGCCGTGTCGCCTTCCGCGCCGGAGCGGCGGGATTCTCGCTGCTATTCCTCGGCGCCAATGCAAGCGCCGCTCCGTCGGCCGAAGAAGGCGGCGCCGCGGTGAACTTTCTCTCCTCAGGCAGCGGCAACCAGACCGCGATTCCTGTCTACGCAGCGGTTCGATACCGGGGTCTCTACGCCGGCGTGGACGCGCTGTTTCACGGCGGCGGCTCGTCGATGAAGCCCGAGTATGTCGTCGCGCCCGGCGCCGATCCCACCCGGATCGGATTCTCCTACCAGGGCGCCATCGCCTCCCTCGACGCCGAAGGCGCCTTGACGCTGGACGTCCACGGCGTCCCCTTCCGGGAAGATCCTCCGTCAGCTTTCCAGATCACTCCCCACGGACGCCGGCAAGTGAGTGTCTCCTTCGAAAAAGATTCCGGCGGCGCTTTTCGCTTTCGTCTCGGAGCCTATGACACAAGCCTTCCCTTGGTGATCGGCCCCGCCTTGAATTACACCGCCACCATCAATGGCACTTCCATCAGTTCCGCCACAGGCGTCGTTTCCGACGCTCACGCCGACGTCTACGTCTGCGGGTACACCGATTCGGCCAACTTCCCCATGATCGCCGCTCTACAGCCCGGCTTCGGCGGCGGCAACGACGTCTTCGTCGCCAGGCTGGCGCAGTCGGGCACGTCGCTCGTCTGGGCCACGTTCCTCGGTGGCATGGGAGACGACCGCGCCACCGGAATCGCCCTCGACGCCGCCGGAGAGGTGGTCGTCACCGGCTCGACACAGTCCGTCAACTTCCCGGTCGCATCGGCCTACCAGAATTCCCTCCGCGCGAACTCCGGCCAGGACGCTTTCATCGCCAAACTCAATGCCGCCGGAAACGGGCTCGTATTCTCGACTTACTTTGGCGGCAGCGGCTGGGACTTGGCGAACGCGGTCACGCTCGATTCGGCGGGCAACATCTACGTCATCGGCGACACGCAGAGCCACGACTTCCCCGTTCTCTCCCCCCTGCAGGCGCTCAACCAGGGCCAGCAGAACACCTTCGTCGCCGAGTTCACGCCGGCCGGCTCGCTCTCCTGGTCCACCTATTTCGGAGGCAACAGCATCGACCACGGCGCGGGCATCGCGGTGGATGCAAGCGCGAACGTCTATATCGCCGGATCTACCTGGTCCACGGCCTTCCCCGTCCATAACCCGTTCCAGGCAACCAACCACGGCGGCCAGGACGCTTTCGTCGCCAAGTTCGCCGCCGGCGGCGGCTCAGTCGTCTTCAGCACCTATCTCGGCGGCTCCGGCAGCTCGAACTCACCCATAGAAGGCGCGGTGGGCGTGGGCGTCGATCCCTTGGGCGACGTCTACGTCGGTGGAACAACCAACTCCATGGACTTCCCCCTCGCCAATCCGCTTCAGTCCTCCGCCCACCCCTACGGCACGGATCTCTTCATCACCGAATTCAACCCCCAAGGCTCCGCCCTCCTGTTCAGCACCTACCTCGGCGGCAGCAGCTACGACTACGCCCAGGCCTTCATGGTCGACGCAACCGGCAGCGCCTACCTCGCCGGCACAACCCTCTCCCAGGACCTCCCGCTCGTCAACCCCTACCAATCCAACCCCGCCGGCATGTACGACGGCTTCGTGATCAAGATCTCGCCCGGAGCCGCCCAAATGACGGCAGCCACCTACCTTGGAGGAGTCCTGAACGACGCGGTCAACGCCATCGGCGTAGACCACTGGGGCAATCTCTACCTGGCGGGTCAAACAGCCTCAACGAACTTCCCCGGCGCAGTTGCTTTGGGTGGCTCGACCGGGCTGGCGAATGCATTCGTCACGAGCATCAGCGGACAGGGGGACCACCGTCCGTTCTTGAACCGCCTCTATCAAGGATTCTTCAATCGCCTTCCCGATCCTAGCGGTAACTCATATTACTCAATAGGACTTGACTCCGGATGGACGGAACCAACTGTTGCGAACAACTTCTACCTCTCTCCGGAAGCACAGAATACGGACTTCGGGATCCTTGAATGCTTTTTCGCCATTCTGAATGTCGACCCAACCTACTCCGATTTCTCCTCATGGCTTACCACATTCGACCAGAGCGCAACCATCGCCTCCGCACAACTGCAATTGGTCGCGTTTCTGATGACAAGTGCTTCATTTCAGACGACTTTCGGAGGACTCACCAACTCGCAGTTTGTTTCCCAAATCTACCAGCAGATGTTCGGGACCCCCATTTCTTCCACTCTGCTGGGTCAACTTACGAGCGATCTGAACTCTGGCTGGACGCGCGCCCAGGTCGTCCAGTACCTGATCGCCGAACCGTCGTACTTGAGCCTGGTGAGGATTAGAGCCGAGATCGATATGGCCTATCTCAACCTGCTCGAAAGAAGCCCGGACCCGAACGGATTTGTCTTCTATTACAACCTGCTTACCTCGGGTTATCCTCTGTCGAATTTGATGATCAATTTCGTGATGAGCCCGGAGTTTCAAAGCGATTTATGACGGCCGGCCCCGCACGAAATAGACACGGCCGTGAGACTCGAACGTGCCGGCCGATTGGTGCCGTCCCTTCTCGGCGACAATAGCAGATGCGGCTGTCGTCCGTACCACGCTGTGGGCTAAATCGTCGAGCGCGGTGTCTGACACGCACCGAATCGCCGGCGCCAAATTCTTGAATGGCGGCGGACGCCAGCAGTTGATCTCCATACCGAATGCCCAAACCGCAATGCAATGTAGCGGACGTGACTTCTGCTAGGCCGCCCCGCCATCCGCCGTTCGACACGACCACGTGTGAATCGCATTCGCCAGATAGGCATGCCGCGCGTGAGATCGTTTTCTTCACTGCGGATCCCGGAACTCTTGAAGCAGCACGGCTTTCTCACTTATTGCCTCACATCTGGGAAAAGTTGGGGCAAACTCGGATTAGCCGGCCAATCCTGTATCGCCCGGTGGCTCTGAATGAAGCGTTTCGCGCCGCTTTCCCCCCGCCACGGCAAAAGTGTCAACCTATCCATTCATCCAGAAACGCGACACCAGCAGGTGGTTGACCGAACGGGATCGGCAACAACGGGAAACTGTAAAGCGACATGCGGGTCAGAATTGGCGAATCCAGATCTTTGAGGAGACGCGAACCGAGGACGCGATGTCCTCCTTGTACTGTGCTATTCAAGGTTTCGTCTCCTTGCACCGGTCGGAAGGATTTGGTTGCGGATCGGCCGAAGCCATATGCCACGGAAAACTCGTCGGCGTAATGGCATACTCCGGCGCTAGGGACCTTTACACACAGGAAACGGCAAAGTTAGTGGAGTACCGGGTCGCGACAGCCCACCTCGATGATTGTCCTTGTCTCGATAGCGGTTGCAAGCCTTTGTGGGCCGAAACCGCCATCGGTTCAGCCGCCAGGCAGTGTGATATTCTGCTGATTTCTGAGTACCCGATCGAACGAGCAGTTCCGGTTAATGGGCAAAGTCGGGGAGGTGTTAATTTTGGAGTATTTTCGTGCGCGGATAGCTGTGTTTCCCCTTTCGCCGATACGAGGAAACGATGGACCTATCGCGGAGATAAACTGGAAGTTTGTGCCACGTTTTTCTCACCTGCCGATTTCCGCGCGAGGATGTGCGCGGGTGTATCGGGCCAATTGTCCCCACCGTTCCCCGGACATCGGCCGAGGCTACAGGTCGAGACCGCCATCCGGTCCGTTCCTGCATTCGATCCACGGAGGGTTTGGCCGTCTGAACCCTAAGTCTAGTTCGCGGACTTCTAGCCCTCGGGCCATCCGGAACTGTGTTTCGTGCGCCTATCTTTCCGCAGAGGCCGAAGGGCATTGAACATGAGTGGCATTCCACCCAATTCCCTCGGTCTCCCAGATCCAGTGCCGGCGCTCGCCTTGGAATCTCGACATGAAAACCCGAGAGCACAAGTGACTTCTCTGCCGCCCTCGGAGTGGTTCATCTCCTACGCCCAAAATGGCGAGGACGTGTTGCTGAACCGTGTGTTTCGCGATGTCACCGATGGCTTTTACGTTGACATCGGCGCGTATGACCCGGAGATCGGCTCCGTAACCAAAGCCTTCTACGAGCGTGGTTGGACCGGCATCAACATCGAACCGGGACCGCTTTTCTCCAAACTGGCCGAGGGAAGGCCGCGCGACACCAATCTGCGTCTGGCGGTTTGGGACTATTCCGGACACATCGTGTTCTGGCCGCATCCCGTCGACCTCGGGCTTTCGGGCGTCGTACCAAGCCACGCCGGCGGTGAACCCGGCCGCGACTCCTACACGGTCCCGTGCGAAACCTTGGAGAACATCCTGGCAGCCCACGCGTGTGAAAGACAACCGGACTTCATCAAAATCGATGCCGAGGGCGCCGAAGCTGCGATCATCAATTCGACCAGTTGGAGAACCGTCCGGCCACTCGTCTTGGTCGTCGAAGCAACCCTGCCCTGGACCAACCAGCTTGTGAACGAGGCTTGGGAGAAGCACCTAAGCTCATATGGCTATCGGAGAGTTTATTTCGATGGCATCAACTGCTTCTATGTCCCCGAGGAGCGGGCCGATCTGAAGCGTCATTTTGTCATTCCAGTCAACCCGGTGGATACATTTGTGCGTTTTGATCCGGAGGTAAAGACCTTGCGCGTAGAGAGAGATGAAAGCCGGTCCAGAGCGGAGGCGCTGCAGTCTGAATTGGCTGGATTGCGCGAGGAGTGCGGCGCGGTACGGCTTGATAGGGACCGCGTGGCGACCGATTTGCTTGCTGCGCTGGCGGGTCTGGACGAGTTGAGGGCTGCGGCCACCGCGGCGAAGGCGGAGTGCGAGACGCTCCGGAGCCAGTCCCGGCAATTGTCTGCCCGGCTCGCGACGGCTAAATTTGAATTGGACCGGGTTGCAATCGATCGCGACCGCTGCGTCGCCGAACTGGGAATACTCCGCAACGAGCGAGACGATCTGGCAAGCCAGGCCGCCGCCCTGAAAGATCTGTTAGGGCTTGAACTCGGCCGCAGTATTCGTTTGGCGGCCTATGCGGGCGAGCGGCATCGGCTTTCCCGCGAGCTATCCTGGCCGCGCGGGCCACTGGCGATTCGCGTGGTCTTGCCGATAGCCAAACTCCTCCGGTGGCTGCGGGGTATTCGGTTAGGCCCCGTGCTGCCAGAGGAGACGGAGACAATCGATACCTTGGCGCGCCTGTCCGGCGGCCGTAACACGCCTGGCGAGTGCCCACCCGGACCGGTTAGCTCCAGTACTATGGGCACACTGGAGGAGGCGATCAAATACGCCAATTCGGCCGAATTCGTCCGCTCGCTGGAGAACCGGTTACTCCGAGAGACCCTAGCGAAGCGAGCGGCCACCTCCGAGCCCGCTCTCGTACAATCACCCGAACAGCGCACGCTATCCGTTCGCGATGAGCATTTCAACGCATTGCAAGAGAGGTTTGTGGCCGAAATCAAGTCGCTGAACGACAGGCTGGAAAAAATCAGCCGTCTGCTGGAGACTTCCGTCACCACCCTGGCCTTAAACAAAGAATAACAGCAGGGACGATTCCCGATTGGAGCAAACAATAAAGAAACGAGACTTCATCGTCGACACGAGATGCCTTCAGGATCCTTCCTTCTCCAACCGCGGAATCGGGAGCCACGCAGCCTCGCTTCTCGCGGGGGGCTTGCGCATGGAAAGAATTGCCCGGGAATTCCGGTTTGTCGCCCTCGTGGATCGAAATCTGCCCGAGCTCTCCAGCGCCAATCGGGAACTCTTTGAGGACATCAGAACGACCGCCTACCGGCGCCCCGGCAGCCCGGAATGTCTGTTCTTTGAGCCGTCGCCGATGACCCATGACACTCACCGGATCTCGCTGCTGCAGAACCGCTCGAACTCTCTGTCGATCGCATGTGTCTATGACTTCATCCCTCATGAGTTTCCCGAGCATTACCTGACATCGGCCGACACACGAGTTTTCTACTATTCACGGCTCTCGGCCCTACGGAATTATCACGCGCTGTTCCCCGTTTCTGAACACACGAGAACCCGATTGACATCGCTGCTCGGCTCGCGGCGCATACCCAGCTTCACTACGGGTGTTGCCCTGAGAGAGTTGTTTCATGAGCAGCCAACGCAGGCGCCCACTTCATTCGACATGCGCAGGATTCTTGTCCCTAGCGGCAGCGACTGGAGGAAGAATCCCGAACTAGTCATACGCGCGCACGCGAGCAGTCTTTGCTTACAGAGCCGTCGCGTGCTGCTGACGATCCTCGGCCATGACGATCCGGCGTCGAAGAAGGACCTGTACGACCTCACCCTGAGATACCACGGAAATCCCGATCTGCTCGAACTGCCCGCCTTTCTCGACGACGAGGCGTTGCGGCAACTTTACCGCGAGAGCAGCATCGTGGTAGTGCCCTCGATTTCCGAAGGCTTCTCCATTCCCGTGATCGAAGCATCCGCCCAAGGCGTCCCCGTGTTGGTAAGCGACTGCGGCGCCCACGCCGAACTTGTACCCGACCCCGAGGATCGATTCGCCCCGCACGACGACGAACGGCTGCGAACTCTGCTCGAGCAAATTGCCGGGAACCCAGCGCTTCTTCGAGGGCGCCAGCAGCGCCAGGCAAGCATTTGGGAGCGTTACACCCAACAACAGGTTTGCGAAAGGTTCTGGAACGGCGTATTGATGACGACCGGCAAGACCTCGCCGTACGACATACAACGAAGTCGCGCTACAAGGCGCCCGGCGCCGAAGCTAGCGTTCCTGTCGCCGATGCCACCTTGGCAATCCGGCTGCGCGGACCATTCCGCGGCGCTGCTCGGCGCATTGACGAAATTAGCCCACGTTGACTTGTTCACTGCCACGCCCCTACCCGTCGTCCCAGAGGGCGCCGTCCACGCCGGAGTACCGCAAGCGTTAGCCCACCTGTCCAGCAAGTACGATGCGGTCGTAAGCGTGCTCGGAAATTCGAGTTATCACCGGCCCGAATTTGATCTGCTGCTCTTGCACGGCTCCGCCTGCATCGCTCACGACGCCAGGATGCTGCACTTCTATCTGCATGAATTCGGGGAGACGCGCGCCATCGCTCTCGCCGAAGCGGAACTTCGCCGCCCGGTCACTTCCCGGATGCTTCAGCATTGGGTAGAAAATCCGGGCGATCTTCCGATCCTGCTGTTGAGCGAAGTGGCAGCCTGCGCCGACCCGTTAATTCTTCACTCGCCGCTCGCCGCGGAGCTCGTCCATTCGCTCTATGGGCGGGAAGCATCGGTTCTACCGTTTGGCGCCAACCGGAGCTTTACCGATGAAGAACTCACCGTCGCCAGCCGGGCCGCCGCCCGCGCGCGCCTGGGACTGCCGGAACAGACGATCATCGTAGCCAGCTTCGGGCTGGTCACGCTGGAGAAGGCCCCCCTTGAGCTCATCTGGGCGCTGGAACAATTGCGGAGCTGGGGATACGATGCCCGTCTTGCTTTCGTCGGGTCAGTCGACGTCAGGGCAGGAGAGTCGATCGAGCAGTGCGCGCGCGAAACTGGCGTGGAAAATTACCTTTTGACTCCGGCCAATACTTGGGACGAATCGGTGTACCGAGACTGGTTGCTCGCCTGCGACGTGGCCACTCAGCTCCGGACATATAAACTGGGAGCATTGTCAGGGGCTTTGCTCGATTGCATCACCGCCGCGATCCCGACCGTAGCGAATGACTATCTTTGCCGCACGGTGGGCGCGCCGGAGTACGTCGCTCGTGTACCCAACGGTCTGAGTGCGTTCCGGATCGCCGAGGAAATTGCCGGAATCCTGGACGCCGGACGGCACCGCCAGCGTCCGCTCGATGCCCGGAGGCAGGACGCGGCTGGCCGGACTTTCGAAGTCTACAGCCGGCGTCTGCTCGCAGCGTTGGGGATGGATTAGCCCAATGGTCGTCCTCGAAATCTCCGAGTTAATCCGGAATCCGATACGGACCGGAATTCAGCGCGTCGTGCGAGAACTGATTCGCCGGTGGCCTCAGGATATCCCGATGCGCCTCGCCCGCTTTGAGGACGGTCAAGGTCTCGTCCCGGTGCCCGAAGCGGTCAAAGCAATCCTCATCGGGAATGCCCCGCACGCCGAAGGTTCGTGTTTCGCCAAAGTAACCGCGCAGATCGCTCAGGCTTGCGCACATGACGTGGATCCGCTGCCGCCGGAACCGGCCATCCTTGTCCCGGAGTTGTTCTGCGATCGCGCTCGGGCCCGCTTCTACTATCAACTTCTCACGCAGAATAGCGCCGCCGCCGCTTTCATCGTTTACGATTTCATCCCCTGGCTCTATCCAGAAGCCATTCATGTCACGCAGTCGGCGCACATGATGCCGTACCTGCGTCTGATTCGGCTCGCGTCGAAACTCGCCTTCATCAGCGCACGCACCCGTTCCGACTATCAGACTCGGATCATGCGAGGTGATGGAGTCGAAGGCCCCGTCCTCCGGCTCGGCGCTGATGGCATCGGCCTCGAAAAACAGAGTTTCGAACCAACCCGTCGCGACTTTGTCTATGTGGGATCGCTCGACGGCCGGAAGAATCAACACCTCGTGCTTCAGGCCTTTCAGCAACTGTGGGAGCGAGGCCTCCAGGCCCCTCTGGTGCTCGTCGGGAGAGCGTTCGAGGCGACGGACGTCTCGGCTTTTGAGTTGTTTGATGGACACCCCCTCTTCCAATGGCACCGTCACGCGACCGACGACGCCCTACGAGACATCCTTCGCCGGGCTCGCAGCACGATTTTCGCCTCGACGTTGGAAGGCTATGGGCTGCCTCCCGTCGAGAGCCTGCATGCCGGAATCCCGGTGATCTGTTCCCAGGAAGTGCCCTCTATCTCTGACTTGCCCGGCGGCGAGGTGATCCGGCTTTCGAAGACGACGCCCGACAAGATTCGCGAAGCAGTCCTCCATCTCATGAATGACGACTTCGCGCAGCGCGCCTGGGCCGCCGCCGCGGGCTTGCGCCTCGGAACGTGGGCCGATTTCGCCAGGCAAACCGCTCAGTGGATGTGTTCCGATTGAGCACTTGCTGCGCCCGCCCGTAACCAACCCAGCCCCAGACGCGCTCCGGCAACCGGCGCCAGCAGCACCATCAAACATGGCAACAAGTCGCACAGCAGACGCGGCCCATAAGATCCCTCGCCCCACCACATCCGCCACCGCGAATTGCCGAACCACCACGCCATCGCCAACACGCTGGATCGAATCTCCACCGGCGTAACCGGATAGCACCGCCGTTACGAGGTCAGAAACCTCGCCCCCAACAAACAGCAGAAACGGAGTCAGCACAAACAGCCCGCGAGAGGGGCTTACCAGCCACGCGCTCAGCGCACCCACCGGAACCAAGAATCGCCAGATCGCCGCCTGCGTCGCCCCGCACCAAGCACTCAACCACGAGCCGAACGCCACTAAGTTAGAAACAAGCAGAGGCGCCACACCGATCAACGCACCTACAACATCGGCGACCGCCCGCCGCCGCACCGTAACATATCCTATCCAGAGCCTGGTCGCGAGCTTCGTGCTCAGCCCCGAGTTCCACCCCGATTTGTAATCCCTGGAGAGCCGGCTTCCCGGTTCGTCCGGGAAAACTGCCCCGCAATTGCGCTCATTTCTGCCGATTCTCCGTGGGCGCATGGGAACAGATGCTGTGATAGACTCACAGTTGAATTTGGATAATGGGGACGTGCGCAGTGCCACTGGCTGAATGGGATAGTCCGCGCGATGGACATTCATTGTTGCCCGGCGCTCTTGCGGCCCGCTGCACCACCGGCAGTCTCGCGGTTCTCGGTCGCGCCGCCGGCGATAAGCTCGCGCAACTCGAACAAATGTTGTTCGAACCCGTGCCGTCGGCTCATGCCCCGGCCCCGCTGTCGCCCTTCCTCCTTCAACTCTGGCGGAAACTGGAAGGCAGCCCGGTCCACTACACGGATGCCAAACGGCGGTCGGATTTTCTCAAGCATTACCTCCACGTAATCTGCCCCTGCTCTTATCCCTATCGCTGGCCGCTTCCGCCGTCGACTCGCGAGTGGCTCAACCAGCCCGTTCCGGTCCCCGGCCTGGATGCCGCAGAGAGAAAGCCGGCGGTCCTGACGCGCTACCTTTCCGGCGTCCATCGGCGTAACTTCCCTCAGCTCGACCTGAAAGCCCAGGAAAATTACGACAGTTTTCTTGCCTGGTGTGCCTACGAGTTTCTCCCCTCGCGTAAAATCCCGTCGGAATTGATGCCGGACCATCTGGCTGCCTATCTGAGCGAGCCCGTCGAAGGCTTCCCGGCCCCGTTCACCAGGGGCATGCTGGCCATCGAGCGGCTCCGCACTCGGCTCACTCCCGAGGAAATCCGATCTCTACCCGAAGCTCGCGTGGCGGCCATCGCTTTCCAGTTGATGACCGGTGCCCTTCGAACAAATGATCTCCGGCTGCTGCCGCCCTTCCTGTCCCGCTTCTGGGGTGCTCGCGCAAATGACGGTCCACTGACACGCTTCGAAGCCGTCGAACGGATCCTCAACCAACACTCGGCGCCCCCTCGGCCCGCGCACCGCAAGCACGCGCCCGTCGCCTCCGCCCAGGACGCGCAAGGCTGGAATCCGAGCCTTCTGCTCCGGTCAGGCAAGCCGCCGGAATTCCCCGTACTCAGACCCCCGGCGCTGCACCCCCTGCCTGAGGGCATCATCTCCTACAGAGATCACAAAACAGTCTGCGGCCTCCGGCTGACGGGCTCATGGACGCTTGCGGCGCTGCGGCGCACCGGCCTGAAAACCATCGATCTCGAATTCGACTTCAGCCGCAGAACTGAGAAGGAGTATCGCCACAACTCCCGAATTCTGGGAAATTTTTCACGTTCCGTCCATGTCTTTTCGCTGAATCCGGAGTACCTGCTGGAGTGCGTGGCCTGTAATCTGAGCCGCGTCCAACCGCGGGATTATTTCATCGGTCAGTTCTTCTGGGAGCTTCCGGAAATCTGTCGCATCCACGAAGCTGCGTTGGACCTGGTGGACGAAATCTGGGTCGCAAGCGAGTTCGTCGCCGGCATCTATCGCTGGCGAACATCGAAACCGGTCGTCAACGTGGGCACGGTGAGCGCACCCGCCGGGCCGGACCCGGACCTTACCCGGGAAGACTTCGGGGCCGCGCCCACCGATTACGTCTTCCTGACCGTCTTTGATACCGTCTCCTCGATCGAACGCAAGAACCCGCTGGCCTCCATCGAAGCCTTCCGGCAGGCATTCCCTCGCGGAAACGAACGGGTAAAACTGATCGTCAAGACGCATAATCTGGGAAAGTGCACGGTCGGCTGGGACCGGACGCACTGGGATCGCGTGATGTCGCTCGCCGCCCGGGACTGGCGCATCATCGTAATCAACGAAACGTTCTCCGAGCCGGCCATGTCGTCCTTGTATCGCGCGGCCGATTGTTTCGTGTCCTTGCACCGCTCCGAGGGATTCGGCAATTGCGTGGCCGAGGCGATGTATCACGGCCGCCCCGTCATCGTTACCGAATATTCCGGCGTCTGCGATTTCTGCACCCATCAAACCGCCCGGTTGGTCGACTACCGCCTGATTCCCGTGCAGCACCGGCACTTCCCGTTTCTCGATCGTGACCGCTCGTATGAGTGGGCCGAGCCCAGTACCGCAACCGCGGCGCAACACATGAGGGCACTTTACGAGGACCGCGCGTCAGGAGTCGAAATGGGAGCTCGAGGACAAGCCCTCATACGGTCCCGGTATTCGCTCGATAGCATGGCCCGCCGTTACCGCCGGCGCCTGGCCGAGTTAGGCTTCGGCGCCGAATGACGCGAGCGCGCGAGGGAAAGGTCCACCTGGCATGACCAAAGGCCGCGCCAACATTCTCATCGAAGGACCGTTCGAAACGGACTACTCGTTAGCCGCCGTTAACCGGAATCTCTCCCGCGCCCTCCTCCAACTCGGCGAAGCCGTCGCCATTCACCAGCGGGACAACACCACCGCCATTCCGTTCTCCGAAACATTTCCCAAGCAATATCCGGAATTGGCCGCTCATACCTTCGCCGCTCCGGACCAGGCGAAGGCAACCATACACTCCCGCTGCATCTACCCCCCTTACTGCGATTCCCTGTGGGCTCCGGTGCGCGGCGTTCATTGTTTCGCCTGGGAAGAATCCATCTTCCCGGCGCGCTACGTGCGAAGCTTCAACCACGGTCTGGAATTGATCACCGTCGTGTCCGAGTACGTTCGCCAGGCACTTCGCGATAGCGGCGTCACCGTCCCGATCGAAGTATGCGGCAACGGCGCCGATCACATTCTCGAGCCCGATCCTCAGCCCTATCCCCAGTATCAGCCCGGCCCTTTTACCTTCGTGCACGTCTCTTCCTGCTTCCCTCGCAAAGCGGTCGACGTACTCGTCGAAGCCTATTGCGCGGAATTCGATCAAAACGACAACGTGCGGCTCCTCATCAAGACATTTCCGAACCCGCACAACAACGTGGAGGCAGTCATCCGGGAATCAGCCGCGCGCCATCCCCGCCATGCACCCATCGAGTTGATCTGGGAGCCCCTTTCCGCGGCCCAGATGAGGTTTCTCCTCGAAAGCGCCAACTGCCTCGTCTCCCCAAGCCGCGGCGAAGGATTCGGACTCCCCGTCGCGGAGGCCATGTTGCTCGGCTGCCCCGTTATCGCCACCATCCACTCCGGACAGGCCGATACGTGCTCTCCCGATTGGTGCTGGCCCGTGGACTTCACCCTCCAACCCGCCCGTTCCCACCTCTCCGAAGCCGGTTCCCTCTGGGCGGAGCCTTCCATCGCCTCACTCCGCGAGCAGATGCGAAAGATCCTTTCCACACCCCGCGCGGAAATCGAACGCCGGACAACGCTCGCCCGCCGGCACATCGAGGACCGCTTCACCTGGAAGAAAGTGGCCCAGCGCCACCTCGACCTTTGGAGCCGCTTTCTCGAACAACGAGCGCCCATCCCCCGCTCCGTAGCGCCAAGGCAAGTCCGCCACATCGGTTTCGTCTCAACCTGGAATACCCGCTGCGGCATCGCCGAATACACGCGCTACGTAATCGGCAACCTCGGCCAGGATCTCGGCTACACCGTCTTCGCCGCCGAAACCGGCGACCGCGTGCAGCCGGACGGAGCAGAAGTCCTCCGCTGCTGGCTCTCGACAAACGAATTAGAAAAGAGCTGGGATGAAGCGGGCGCCCTTGCTCGCGCCATAGTGGCGCGGAACGTCGACTTGGTCTGGGTTCAGTTCAACTTTGGCTTCTTCGCGCCCGAGGCCCTCGAGTATCTCATCGACGAAGTCCATCGCGCCGGCTTGCCCATCTTCGTCACCTTGCACACCACCAACAACGAGCGCTTCCTCCGCCTCGCCGCCGCTTTGCGCAAAGCTGACCTGACCATCGTTCATCGCGAGCAAGACGTTCGCCTCCTCTCGGCCGAACGAGTCGAGCGTGTGATGCTGCAAGAGCATGGCATTCCGGCGCCCCGTTTCGCCGGCAAAGCACCCAGCCCTCGGGTCCGCCCTCTGGGCTTCACCGTCGCCTCCTTCGGATTCTTCCTCGACAAGAAGGGAATCCATGAGCTCCTCGTTTCCTTCGCCGCGGCCTTGTACATCCGACCGGGACTTCGGCTGAAACTCCTGAATTCGCTCTACCCCATCCCGGAATCCGCCCAATACGCCGCATCCTGCCTGAAGCTGGCGCGAGACCTGGGCATCGCCTCTCATCTGACCCTTTCCACCGGGTTCCTCGATGAGGCCGCGGTGCTCGACGAACTTCACTCATCCGACCTGATCGTCTTGCCGTACGTCGAATCCACCGAGTCGGCCAGCGGCGCAATCCGTCTGCCCCTGGCCTCCGGAACCCCGATTCTCTGCTCGAATGTGTCTCTGTTCGACGAATTCGCCGGCGCTGTGCACCGCTACCCGGTCGGCGACCGCATCGCACTGGCCAACGCCATCGCCACCTTGGCCAATTCGCCGGAAGAGCTTCACCGGGTCTCGGCCCGCCAGCGGGAGATCGTGGAACAGTTCTCCTGGCCCCGCGTCTGCCGGCGGTTCCGCGAAATCATCCACGAAACACTCGAGTCGGGTTCCGGAACCGGCGAGAAAGAGGCAATCCGGCAGGTCGTGGGAGCCGGCTAGTGGCCAACAGTATGCTCCATCGTCCGAATGACCGTACGGACAGGAACGAACCGGATCCCCTTCCGGCCAGCCTCGATGCCATCGC
>DAIDIH010000005.1 GCA_027459465.1 Bryobacterales bacterium
TGCTGGTTGAACATCGAATCGACAATGTGAATGAACGCCTCGTAACAGGAAAAGAATCCGTGCCGCCCCGTCAGCAGATACCCTTCCAGCCACCCTTGGCACATGTGCTCGCTCAGCACCTCCATCACCCGCCCCTCCGGCGCCAGGTGATCGTCGTAGGGATACCGCTGAGCCATCCACACCCGGTTCGTCGTCTCAAACAACGCGTTCAGCCGGTTCGAATTCGTCTCATCCGGCCCGACCACGCGGAAATTCCGCGCTTCTTCGTTCTCCTTCATCACGTCGCGCAAAAACTGCCCCAAAATCCGCGTCGCCTCCGCATCCGTCCCTCCCGGCCGCTTCACGTCCACCGCGTAGTTAGCGAATGGCGGCAGCACCAGGTCCTTCAACAGCAGCCCACCGTTCGCGTGCGGATTCCCGCTCATCCGCCGCGTTCCCGCCGGCGCGATCGCAGCGATCTCCGCCCTAAGTTTCCCCTCCGCGTCGAATAACTCCTCCGGCTTGTAACTCTTCATCCACTCTTCGAGTAACTTCAGGTGCTCCGGTTTCGTCGCCAGTTCCGAAAACGGCACCTGGTGCGACCGCCAGAAGTCCTCCGTCCTCTGCCCGTCCACCGTCTTCGGCCCCGTCCATCCCTTCGGCGACCGCAGCACAATCATCGGCCACCGCGGCCGCGCCGTCGCGCCGTTCTCCCGTGCCTCCCGCTGAATCGCCCGAATCTTACCGAGTACCTCTTCGAGCACCGCCGCCATCCGCTGATGCATCGTCTCGGGCTCGTGACCTTCCACGTAATGCGGTTCGTAACCATAGCCCCGCATCAGCTCATCCAGCTCCTCATGCTCGATCCGAGCCAGCACCGTCGGATTCGCGATCTTATATCCATTCAAGTGCAAAATCGGAAGCACCGCGCCATCCTGCGCCGGATTCAGAAACTTATTCGAGTGCCAGCTTGCCGCCAGAGGCCCGGTCTCCGCTTCCCCGTCGCCGATGATGCAAGCCACCACCAGGTCCGGATTGTCGAACGCCGCCCCATAAGCGTGCGCCAGCGCGTAGCCAAGCTCGCCTCCCTCGTGAATCGAACCCGGTGTCTCCGGAGCAACATGACTCGGAATTCCGCCCGGAAATGAAAACTGTGTGAACAGCCGCTTCAATCCCGCCTCGTTCTGAGGAATATGCGAATAGGTTTCCGAGTATGTTCCCTCTAAGTAAGAGTTCGCCACCAGCCCCGGACCTCCATGTCCCGGACCGGCAATGTAAATCATGTTCACGTCATGCTTGCGAATCAGCCGGTTCAAGTGAACATACAAAAAGTTCAACCCCGGCGTCGTTCCCCAATGCCCCAGCAGCCGGGGCTTCACGTCGCTCAACTCGAGCGGCCGCCGCAACAGCGGATTGTCCATCAGATAAATCTGCCCAACCGATAAGTAATTCGCCACCCGCCACCACCCATTCATAACTTCCAGTTCTTTAGTAGTGAGCGGATTTGTAAGTGCGAGAGTTGAGGTTGTCATGGCGTTCCATCTCCGATTCTCTCATCACCAGGCCCGACAGAGTGCTCCCACCCCTGCCCGGCCGGCAAATAGTTGCGTTATAGTTTCGTGAAAAGCCGGACACCATGTTGTTGCGTGCGATTCGGCGCTCCGGTAACAGGAGGAAATTCGATGGGCCGCATCTTCGCCTTCATCGCGACCGTCGCCTTCGGACTGATCGCTTGGAAGTCTCTCCCCGCGCCGGCTCCGCAAGCCGCAGCCGGATCCAACGAAATCGCCGGCTTCGTGAAGAGCAAGTCGTCCTCCTCCATCTCCCTCTCCGTGGCCAACTGCTCGCCCGCCGCGCCGGAAATCCGGATCGCGGTGAACGACGCGAATCTCCAGGCCGCCCTCAACAACTACGACCTCTGCGACCGTGTGATCGCCAGCGTCACGTCACAAACCTCAGCCGGCGTCTCGTCCTACACCCTCACCGGCCTCCGCCCGCAGGCCGCCACCCTCTCCGGCCGCCGCCGCGCCGCCCTCCTCGCCCTCAACGCCGCGCTCCTCCTCGCCCTCACCGGGTTCTTCGCCGGCGGCGTCCGCAAACTCCTCTTCATCGGCCAGGACAATCGCTACAGCGGTTCAACCACGCAAATCTCGCTCTGGTTCCTGCTCACACTCACCGCTTACATCACCGCCTTCGCCGTGAAAGCAAGCGACGGCGTATTCGGATTGAACATCCCAACGAACCTGCTCATGATCTCCGGCCTCAGCGCCATCAGCTTCACCGGAGCCAAAGGCATCACGAACAAGAAACACAATGACGCCGTCACCGCCCACGCCGCGCGCACCAAAACGCCCGCCGACTCACCCCGTTTCCCCCAGGACTACGTCCAGAACGACGATAACCAGTTCGACTTCGGCGACTACCAGATGATCCTCATCACCCTCATCGCCTTCGTCTCCTACCTCCTCCACGTCTACCAGTTCCTGGCCGGCGTCGAGCTCCGCGCCGCCGCTTCCCTCCCCGACGTGGACACAACTATCCTCGGGCTTTTCGGCGTCGGCCACGGAGCGTATCTCGTAAAGAAATCCGTCTCCGACATCAAAAGCTGACTTCGTCTCAGGTTCTGTGTGAATTTAGCGGCCCGACCGGCCGCCTCTTACCGCGCTCAACTAAATCGCCCGCTCCCCGACGGCGCACACCCCGCCCCGGACGAACTCGACGAACTCGAGGCAAACGTCGACAACTGCCGCTTCACCTCTTTCGACTTACACTCCGGACACTCAATCTCCGCATCCGCATCGCGCATCGAGCGCAGCCGCTCAAACCTCTCGCCGCACTTCTGGCAGCGGTATTCATACATTGGCATCTTGTCGTTCTCCTGCGGGAAGTCTAAAGCGCAAGCCGGCGATAGCCGCGCGCGCCGTACAGCAGCGGTTTTCCCTCCGCCACCCTCACTCGCACAACCTCCCCAAACACAACGGTATGGTCGCCTGCCCGGTATTCCCCGGTGCGCCTGCACTCAAATGCAGCCACCGAACCGTCAATGAGTGGCGGGCCATACACTCCCTGATTCCAACTTACCCCATCGAACCGCCCCTCGGGTTTTTCCGCAAACGCCGCCGCAATCCCCCGCTGCGTCTCCTCAAGCACGCTCACCGCAAACCACTCACTCTGCAGGAAATATTCAAGCAGAGGCGTCTCGTTGCCGATAGAGATCAAAACCAGCGGCGGCTCCAGGGACACCGGCGTGAACGAACTGATCGTCAACCCCTGCGGTTGCCCACCCGGCCCCAGAACCGTGGCTATGCTTACAGAAGTCGCCATCCGTGAACACGCATTGCGAAACGCATCCGCATTCACGGGCTCTCCCGCAGGCTTAACGCGGCCTGGATCCGGTCCCGCGCTCTTGACAACCATATAACTCTAATCCTATCATGTAGTTTGCTTGGTTCTTCCGCATTTTACGGGACATTTCGGCGGTAATTTGTTCCGGCGCATCGCTGAGGGGGCAACTTGATCAAACTAGACATCATCAACGAAGTCGTCAATCGAACCGGCATCACCAAGACCAAAGCGGAGATGGCGGTCGAAACCGTTTTCGAAAGCATGAAGCGTGCCTTGGCTAGCGGCGAGCGGATCGAGTTGCGAGGTTTCGGAATCTTCAATGTCCGCCCGCGGAAGACCGGAATTGGGCGGAATCCACGCACGGGAACCGAGGTTGCCATTCCGCCGGGCAAGGCCGTGCGTTTCAAGCCCGGAAAGGAACTGCAGACGCTTCAATAGCAAAGCGTCCCGCAGTACGCGTTGATCCGGCGTCCGGCCATCCACTTCGGTCTGTTCCTGCTGACCGTCTTCACCACTCTGCTCGTCGGCGCGGGCTTCGAACACGACTTCCTCCGCGGCGATCCCGTCAGCCTCGAACACACCTTCGACCTCTTCTTTCACCTCGCCCATGAGCCCTCGCTCCTGCTCGCCGGCGTCCCCTACTCCCTCACCCTCATGGCCATCCTCCTCGCCCACGAATTCGGCCACTACTTCGCCTGCCGCTACCACGGCATCCACGCCACCCTCCCCTACTTCCTCCCCGCGCCAACCCTCATCGGAACCTTCGGCGCCTTCATCTGGATCCGCTCCCCCATCTACACCCGCCGCGCTCTCTTCGATGTCGGCGTCGCCGGGCCCATCGCCGGCTTCATCCTCATTATTCCCGCCCTCGTCTCCGGTGTCGCCATGTCCAAAGTCATCCCCGGCGTCGCCCTCCACGGCGACATCATCTTCGGCACCCCGCTCATCATGCGGGTCTTCGAGCGCATCTTCTTCCCCGGCATCTCCGCCGCCGACATCTCCCTCCATCCCGTCGCCCGCGCCGCCTGGGCCGGCCTCCTCGCCACCGCCCTCAACCTCCTCCCCATCGGCCAACTCGACGGCGGCCACATCCTCTACGCCTTCTTCGGCGAAAAACACCGCTGGCTCAGCCGCCTCTTCATCTTCGCCCTCATCCCCCTCGGCATCTTCTATTCCTGGAGTTGGCTCGCCTGGGCCGCCATCCTCTTCTTCGTCGCCCGCCGCCACCCCGTCATCTTCGATCAGTCCAAACCTGGCCGCACCCGCGCCATCCTCGGCTGGGCCTCCCTCGCCATCTTCCTGTTCTCCTTCACCCCCATCCCCGCCCGCGTCGGCATCTGACTAAATTCAACACCCTCCTCCCGGTTGTGCTGCAATAATGGCCGGGAGTCTCGCTTATGGTCCTTCGTTTTGTCGCCGCCGCCTCCGTCGCGGCCGTCATGCTATTCGCCGAGGAGGGCATGTGGACGTTCGACAACCCTCCCACGAAACAACTGGAAGAAAAATACCACTTCACCCCCACGCAAGCCTGGCTCGATCACGTCCGCCTCTCCAGCGTCCGCATGAACGACGGCGGCTCGGGTAGCTTCATCAGCCCCCACGGCCTCCTCCTCACCAACCACCACGTCGCCCGCGGCCAACTGCAAAAAAGCTCCACCGCCGAGCACGACTACATCCGCGACGGCTTCCTCGCCGCCAGCCAAGCCGACGAGATCAAAGCCCCGGACCTCGAAGTCAACGTCCTCGTCTCCATGGAGAACGTCACCGATCGCGTCAACTCGGCCGTCAAACAAGCCGCCGGCGCCGAAGCCCAGTTCGCCGCGCGCAAAAGCATCATCGCTGAGATCGAGCGCGAAAGCGAGCAGAAAACCGGTCTCCGCTCCGACGTCGTCACCCTCTACCAGGGCGGCGAGTATTGGCTCTACCGCTACAAAAAATACACCGACCTCCGCATCGTCTTCGCGCCCGAAGCCCAAACCGCTTTCTTCGGCGGCGACCCCGACAACTTCACTTACCCGCGCTACGACCTCGACCTCGCCCTCTTCCGCGTCTACGAAAACGGCAAGCCCATCGACAGCACAGACTATCTCAAGTGGAATCCCCGCGGCGCCCAGGACGGCGAACTCGTCTTCGTCAGCGGCAACCCCGGCAACACCCAGCGCCTCGATACCGTCGCCCAACTCGAATTCGAACGCAACACCCGCGAACCCCTCATCCTCAACCTGCTCAAGAGCCGTGTGGCAGCACTCCAGGTATACTCAGCCCGCGGCCCCGAACAGGCCCGCCAGGCCGCTTCGATGATCTTCGGCCTGCAGAACGGCATCAAGGCCTACGAAGGACGCTACCGCGGCTTGCAGGACCCCGCCCTCATCGAAAAGAAGCGCAAAGAAGAACAGGAGTTCCGCGCCCTCGTCGCCGCCAAACCCGAACTGCAGTCCATGTACGGCGGAGCCTGGGACGAAATCGCCCGCGCCGAGCAGGTCGCCGCCACCCGCATCCGCCCCTTCGTCTACGAAGACCTTGACTCCAGCCTCTTCAACATCGCCCGCACCCTCGTCGATTACGTCGCCGAAATCAAGAAGCCCGACGGCCAGCGCCTCCCCGGCTTCCATGACGCCCAACTCGATTCCCTCCGCTTCCGCCTCTTCTCTCCCGCTCCCGTTTACCCCGGGTTCGAAAAAGCCCGCCTCGCCGCCTCGCTCGAACTCGCTGCCAAGGAACTCCCCGCCGATGACCCCGTCCTTAAAACCGTCCTCGACGGCCGAACTCCCAGGCAGGCCGCCGAAGCCCTCGTCGACGGCACCAAACTCGCCGATCCCGCCCTCCGGAAACAACTCATCGAAGGCGGCCAGTCCGCCGTCAACTCCAGCACCGACTCCATGATCGTCCTCGCCTGTAAGCTCGACGCCCACCACCGCGAGATGGTCCGCTGGCTCGAAGACAACGTCGACAGCGTCGAGCAGCGCGCCGGCGAACAACTCGGCAAAGCCCGCTTCGCCGTCTACGGCAAAACCACCTACCCCGACGCCACCTTCACCCTCCGCCTCTCCTACGGCACCGTCAAAGGCTACCCCATGAACGGCACCATCGCACCGCCCATCACCACCTTCTACGGCCTCTACGACCGCTCCGCCAGCTTCGGCAACAAACCGCCCTTCAACCTCCCCGAGCGCTGGGTAAAGGGCCGCGGCGAACTCGACCTCTCGACACCCTTCGACTTCGTCACCACCAACGACATCATCGGCGGCAACTCCGGTTCGCCCGTCATCAACCGCGCCGGCGAAATCGTCGGCCTCATCTTCGACGGCAACATCGAGTCCCTCCCTGGTGACTTCGTCTACGAGGGCGTTACCAACCGAGCCGTCGCCGTCCACACGGCCGCCATGACCGAGGCGCTCAAAAAGCTCTATCACGCCCAAAGCCTCCTCGACGAAATCATGGGCGCGCAGTAGTCCCCGTACAGGGCGAATGACCAGCCCCTACTTCGCCTACGGATCCAATCTCAACTCGGCCGAGTGGGAATCCTGGTGCCGCGAAAAGCGACTTGACCCGCGCTCCATCGAGCCGCTCTTCCCCGCCTGGCTTCCCGACCACCGCGTCGCCTTCACCCGCTTCTCGAATGCCCGCCAGTCCGGCGTCCTCGACATCCTCCCCGCCCTCGGCTGCCTCGTTCCCGGCGCCGTCTTCCGCGTCAACCCCGGTGGCTGGCCCGCCCTCCATCGCAAGGAAGGCTCGCCCGGCGCCTACCGCCGCGTCTCAAGCACCTGCCTCACCCGCCACGGCAAAGCATACAGCATACGCCTCTACGAAGTCCGCCCCGAACAGCGTCGTAGTTTCGTCGAGCCCACTCCCGCCTACCTCGACACCGTGAAAGCCGGCCTCGAAGCCTGGCATCTCCCGCACAACCACATTACCCGCGCCGCCGCGAATCTCCCGCCCGAACCCCTCGACGCCGTCTTCGTCTACGGCGCCTTGCGCCGCAGTCAGCCGCTCCACCACCATCTTGCCGGCGCCCGCGCCATGATCCCGGCAGAAGCCCCCGGCCGCCTCTTCGACTGCGGCGATTACCCCGCCATGGCCCTCCCCCCGCCCGGCGCAACCACCCTCGTCCACGGCGAACTCGTCCTCCTCCGCGACATCGCCACACTAAGCAAGCTCGACGAAGTCGAAGGCTTCGCCGGCTTCTCCGAACAGCCGTCCCTCTTCTTGCGAAGGCTGATCGAAGTCTCTATAGAAGGCGGCAACCTCCGCCGCGCCTGGGTCTACTTAGGAGGCACGGCCCTCGACACGCCCCGCCCGGAAATCCCCTCGGGCGATTGGATCGAGCACCGCGCCAATCGCCGCTAAACCGCCTCCAGCGCCTGCTCGAAATCCTTCAGCAGGTCCCGCCAGTCTTCAATCCCAATCGACAACCGCACCAACCCGTCCGTCACCCCAGCCTGCGCAAACTGCGCTTCGCTGAACCCCGAATGCGTCGTCGACTTCGGATGACACGCAAGCGTCTCCACCCCACCAAGCGACACTGCGTTCCTCGCCAGCCGCAGCCGCCGCAAAAACTCAAACGCCGCCCGCTTCCCCCCGCGCAGCTCCAGCGAAACCATCCCGCCCGGATAATCGCACTGCGCTTCGTATATCCGCCGCTGCTCGCCCGCAGGCAACAACGCCGGATAAAACACCCGCACAATCTTCGAATGATGCTCGAGCGCCGCCGCAATCCGCCCCGCGTTCTTACTCGACCGCGTCATCCGCAGCCCCACCGTCGACAGCCGATGGTCCAGCATCCAGCACTCGTCCGGCTGCAGAATGTTGCCGAACAAACTCCGCTTCGGTCGCATCTTCGCAATCAGCGTCGTGTCCGCGGCCAACACCGCCCCGCCGATCATGTCGCTGAACCCCGACAAATACTTCGTCGCCGAATACAACACCAGGTCCGCACCCAGCTTCAGCGGATGCTGAAACGTCGGCCCCATCAGCGTGTTGTCCACCATCACCACCGGCCGCGGCTCGATCCGCCGCGCCATCACCACCGCCGCGCGAATATCGGTCATCACCAGCGTCGGGTTCGCCGGCGTCTCAATCAAAATCGCCCCCAGCCGGCTCACCCCCTCGGTCCGCTCCCGCAGCGCTTCGGTATCTCCCGCCGGAACCGCCACGCCCCGCACACCCCACGGCGCCAGAAAATCCTCGATGAGGTGCTCCGTCCCTCCGTAAATCGGCGTCGTGTACGCCAGCGCATCGCCCGGCTTCAAAAACGTGAGCAGCGCCGTCATGATCGCCGCCATCCCCGAATTGAACACCAGCGCCGCCGTCGCCCCCGCCTCGAGCGGCGTCATCTGCTCCTCGAGTATCTGCGCGTTCGGATGATTGAACCGCGAATAAACCAGGTCCGCCTGCTCGCCCGGAGCCGCCATCGCGCGCCCCGACATCAGGTCGAAGGCGTGCTCCGCCGCCTCCGGACTCGAAAAAACATACGTGGAACTGCGGAATACCGCGGGCCGTGCCGACCCCACCGACAAACTCGGATCGAACCCCCGCGTCAGCACCTCCGTCCGCGGATCCAGCGTCTCCACCGTCCCTTTGCTCCCATCCCGGTTGGGATTTTCGCCTGCCATTCAGGTGTCTCCTTTCTCTGGCGCTACAATCATAGCTTCTTTACCAGGACAGCCGGCCGCAGTCGCCCCGCGCCAACACGGCTAGGCCCACCCTGCACCCAAACATAAAGGAGATCTCCATTGGCGAATCTGGCTTTTCTCGGTTTAGGCATTATGGGCTACCCCATGGCCCGCAATCTTCGCCAGGCGGGACACAACGTCGCCGTCTGGTCCCACACCGCCGCTAAGGCTCAAAAACTCGCAGCAGATTTCGGCGCCGTCGCTTGTTCCACTCCCGCCGACGCCGCCGCCAACGCCGAAGCCATCTTCCTCTGCGTCGGCGACTCCGCTATGTCCGAACAAGTCCTTACCGGCAAGAACGGCGTCATCGAAACCGCCAAACCTGGCGCCGTCGTCGCCGACGCCTCCACCGTCAGCCCCGATATGAGCCGCCGCGTCGGTCGAGCCCTCGCCGAAAAAGGCATCCACTTCCTCGACGCCCCTTGCACCGGCTCCAAACCCGGCGCCGAAGGCGGCACACTCACCTTCATGATCGGCGGCGACCAGCAAGTCTACGAGAAAATCAAACCCTACCTCGAAATTATGGGCAAGCAGTTCTACTACTGCGGGGGTCCCGGCATGGGCCTCCACGCCAAGCTCAGCCAAAACCTCATCCTCGCCAACATGCTGCAAGCCTTCAACGAGGGCATGGTCCTCTGCACCAAGGCCGGCGTCGACCCCGCGCAGATGATCGACATCCTCAACAACAGCGCCGCCAGAAGCGGCTTCATCACCTTCAAAGCCCCCTACATCCTCAACCGCGACTTCTCCACCAACTTCTCCACCAAGTGGATGCACAAAGACATCGGCCTCGCCATCGACTCCGCCGAAGCCCTCAACCTCCCCCTCCCCGTCACCGCCATCACCCAGCAAATGTTCCGCGCCGCCATCGCCAAAGGCTTCGGCGACGAAGATCTCTGCGCCACCATCAAGGTAATGGAAGATTGGAGCGGAGTCGAAGTAAAAAAATCAACAACTTAGAAGATTTCTACAAAAAACTGTTGCATTCCAAATTTCCATATATTATTATTGGAATCAAGCCAGGGAGGAAACTCCCACCAAAGCGAGACTAACCTCACAAAGACCCCTGAAGCATCCTCCCTGGCGCCCTTTTGGGTTCGTCCCTATTCCAGAAATGGAATCTCCAGAAAAACCCCAAACCGCTCGTAGGGTGCCTCCGCACGAACGTCCCATGTTTCGCTCAAGAATTCCTTTCGATAGCGATATAATCGAGCTTTAGGCCCGCCGCCGCCTCCCCCGTCTCATGACCAACGTCACCGTCCTCGGCTCAACCGGTTCCATTGGCGTCAATACCCTCGACGTAGTCCGCCGCCGGAACGAACGGTTCCGCATCTTCGCCCTCGCCGCGGGAACGAACTCGACCCTCCTCGCCGAACAGATCGCCGAGTTCCGCCCTCGCGTCGCCGTCGTCTCTAACGATGCAATCCGCCGCGATCTCCAAAACCACCTTCGCTCCGTGAGTCTCCCAGAAAGCGACTGGCCGGAACTCCTCCACGGCCCCGAAGCACTCGTCCAAATCTCCACCGCCAACGACTGCGACTTCGTCCTCTCCGCCATCGTCGGAGTCGCCGGACTCGAAGCCACCTACGAAGCCGTCCGCAAGGGCAAGCGCCTCGGTCTCGCCAATAAAGAAGTTATGGTCGCCAGCGGCGCCCTCGTCACCGCCGCCGCCCGCGCTTCCGGCGCCCCCATCATCCCCGTCGACAGCGAACACAACGGCGCCCACCAGTGCCTCCGCGCCGGCGCCCGCGGCGAAGTCGTCCGCCTCATCCTCACCGCTTCCGGCGGCCCCTTCCGCGAAACCCCTGTTGAGGCCCTGGTTTCTGTGACTCCGGAGCAGGCCCTGAATCATCCAACCTGGAGGATGGGGAAACGCATCACCATCGACTCGGCCACTCTCATGAACAAGGGCTTCGAAGTCATCGAAGCCTGCTGGCTCTTCA
This sequence comes from Bryobacterales bacterium, assembly GCA_027459465.1. Lineage (GTDB taxonomy): Bacteria > Acidobacteriota > Terriglobia > Bryobacterales > Bryobacteraceae > JAJYKC01. Next base: position 10,940 of record DAIDIH010000005.1, read on the forward strand.
ACCTCGCCGGCTCCGAGGTCGATGTAGTCGTCCACCCACAGTCCACCGTTCACGCTATGGTGGAATATGTGGACGGCAGCGTCATCGCCCAGGTCTCGGCCACCGATATGCGCATGCCAATCCAGTACGCGCTCACCTACCCCGAGCGCGACTCCGCACCCGTCCCCCGCCTCGATTGGACCCAGGTCCGCAAATGGGACTTCGCCCCGCCCGACTTCGCCAAGTTCCCCCTCCTCGGCCTCGCCTATGAGGCCCACGCAGCCGGTGGCTCCGCTACCTGTACCCTCAACGCCGCCGATGAGATAGCAGTGGAAGCATTCCTCAACGGCCGCATCTCATTCCCCGCGATCTCTCACGTCGTCCGCAAAACTCTCGAGCGCGTCCCCGCCCAACCGCTCCACTCCATCTCCGATGTTATGGACATCGACCGCCGCTCGCGTGAGGCCGCCCGCGGCGTCGTAGAAAGCTCATCCGTTCAGCGGCCCCTCGTTAAAGCGTAGCCATGGTTAAGACATAGGAATGGTTAAGGCGTAGGCAACATGGTTTTCTTCCAAAATCTCTGGTGGCTCCTGGTTCTGATCGGGGTCATGATTCTGATCCACGAACTTGGCCACTACTGGGCGGCGCTACTGTTCGACGTCAAGGTCGAGGCCTTCAGCTTCGGCTTCGGCCCGCGCCTGTTCGGTTTCCGCCGCGGCGAAACCGATTTCCGCTTCTCCGCCATCCTATTCGGCGGCTACGTCAAAATGGCCGGCGAACAGGCAGGCGACGAAAGCGCCGCCGATCCGCGCGCCTTCCTTGCCAAGCCACGCTGGCAGCGCCTCATCATCGCCTTCGCCGGACCCTTCATGAACATGGTCCTCGCCGTCGGCATCCTCACCGGCCTCTACATGGTCCACTACCCCAAGATCCCCCGCCCGGTGAACCCCGTCGTCGGCTACATCGTCTCCGGAGGCGCCGCGGATCGCGCCGGCATCCGCCAAGGCGACCGCATCCTTCAACTCGACAGCAACACCCACCCCACCTGGGACGATGTCACCCTCAAAGAAATCGCCAGCGCCCAGCGCCCCATCAGCGTCTGGGTCGACCGCGACGGCCAGCGCCTCCACTTCACCGTCACCCCCGTATACGACCCCAAACAGGGCATCGCCATCGCCGGCTGGGACGAACAAACTACCCTCCAGGTCAGAGGCTTTATGAAGGGGATGCAGGCCGCTCAGTCCGGCCTCGCCGCCGGCGACCGGATCGTTGCCCTCAACAACCAACCCATTTACTCCCTCCCCCAACTGCATGACCTGCTCCAGACCAACGGCCCCAAGCCCGTCCAAATCACCTACCAGCGCGGCGCGCGCCAGGGCGCCGTCACCGTCACCCCCGGCCAGTCCAACGCAGACGGCACCACCCGCTGGATGATCGGCGTCGAACTCCAACCCCAGGTCATCATGACCCGCCTCTCCTTCCCCGACGCCCTCGCCGAGTCCGTCAACAAAAACATCCGCAGCGCGGGCCTCGTCTATGACTTCCTCGAAGGCATCGTCACCCGCCGCATGTCCGCCCGCTCGCTCAGCGGCCCCATCGGCATCGCCCAGGCCTCCGGCCAGGCCGCCCGCGAAGGCGTCACCCCGTTCCTCGAACTCATGGTCATGATCAGCCTGAATCTGGCCATCTTTAACCTCCTCCCCATCCCC
>DAIDIH010000006.1 GCA_027459465.1 Bryobacterales bacterium
CTTCGGGCGGGATTGCGGAGGTGATCGAGGACGGGGTGACGGGATATCTGACGCGGGGGCGCGGGGCGGAGGCGCTGGCGGCGCGGTTGGGCGAGGCGCTGCGGGACGAGGCGGGAAGGAAGGAAGTGGCGCGGCGCGCGCGGGCGGAGTGGGAGCGGCGGTTCCAGGTGGAGAGGTATCGGGCGGAGGTGGTGGGGCTATTGGGGAGTAGGTGGGAGCAGGGAGCAAGGGACTAGAAGGCGCGGAGCAGGGAGCCAGAAGCCAGAAGCAGAGGGACCGGGACTCTCTATTTAGTCAAAGCTCCGGCTTCGGTCCGATGGCCGATAATGAGGGTGGATCTCCATGAGCCTCGAAAAGGTGCGGCCACTGCCGCCGGAGAAAAAGGCGGAGGTGCTCGAGTTTCTTTCGGAGCTTGCAGCGGGGCGTTTTCCACCCTTCCGGAGCCCGAAAGGCGACTGTCTGATCTCCACCTTGCCCTCACCGAGGGGGATCTTGCCGAGGCTCGCCGTGAGATGTGGAGCGGCTTCGCGCGCAGCGATGTCGCATGACCGTGGCTGGTTCGGGTCCGGGCGTGGGCCGACCGGCGGCGCTGGGCCGGCATATGAACTTCTCTGCGGAGCGCGAAGCGCGAAGGGGCAGCATAACAACGCGTGTCTGAGCCGAATTGTTTAGAATGGCGCAAGGGATGAAACGGACGTCATGGCAATGCCTTCACCAAGCGAGCCACCGCCGGCTCTTGAGCTAACAAGGCTGTGGTCGCAATTGAGCAACGGGGTGAATCGGAGCGCATATGAAGATACCGTGGTCTGGGCGATTTTTGGTACCTTTTGGGCCGCGAATGCTCTTCTATTGGTCGCACTGTTTTCACAGGGCGATTTTCCAAGGCGTCCCGTTATTGGCGTGATCATCTCGACTGCTGGCAGCGTTGTTTCAGTCGCGTGGTCTCTAATCCAGGGGCGGGCAATTTCGCACTTAGCTCGCTATGAATTCATCGTTGGAGCGCTCGAGGAAGAACTGAGAATTCCTGAGCGCTTTCGCCTTCAAGGCGATCAGCACCGTGAAAAGCTGCAGGGCCTCGGCGCGAGGAAGGTCATGCGCGGAATTACTCAGTTGGCCGTCGTCGCTTGGACGGCGGGCCTGGTCTGTTTTGCCGTCAGCGCTATTTTCGGGTGAAGTTTCGAGGTATTGCCCGGCCTCGGCGTGTTCTGTGTTGTTTGCGCTGCTCTCTCCAGCGGCGGTTCCAAAGAGAGGTGGGTGGCGGCCGTCATGGCGGGCATCGCGAGACCGCTGGCGGGTGTCGACGCGGTTCGTAGCACCTGGCTGACGTAGCGGACGCGGGCGGTCACGAGGCTTCGGCGGGGTGTGGCCGAGGCCGTCGGTCGCGCTTGTCGCCGTCTCCGGCGATGCGGCGGAGGCGCGATTCGAGGGTCTCGTATTCGCCGAGGTAGGCGCGCATCAGGCTCTTCCAGAGCTTGCCGTGATTGGGCACGGTGAGGTGGAGGAGCTCGTGGACGATGACGTAATCTTGCAGGTCGTGGGGCTTTGATAGGAGCGACTCATCAAAGGTGAGACTTCCGGCGGTTGAGCAGCTCGCCCACTTGCGCTGCATCTTGCGGACCGTGACTGTCCGGACGCGCACTTCGAGCCGCGCTGCCCAGTCGCTAACGCGCCGAGCGAGTTGCTCTCGGGCTTCGTCGCGTTTGGCCCTGCTCACACCTTGCTCCTGAGTAACTTATCGAGCAGCTTGTCAACAATCGCGGCCACTTCGTCGAGGTCGTCCTTTGCCGCGTACACGGCGAGCGTGCCGCGCGGCTCGGTCACGATCCCTTTGCCGTGGAAGACGCGGTTGCAGAGGAGATCGAGGCCCTCGGGTCCGTTCTCTCGGAGCGGATGAGGCACGACGCTGCGTACGGAGGCTGGACACGGAGGTACCGTGGCGCGATGGGTACGAGCAGGCGTCACGGTTCCGCGAATACTTGGGGCTCAATGGGCATACGCCTGGCGACCTTGTTCAGTTACTCTCCCGTGGACTTGGTGCTTTCGCTGAGCAGAACTTCCAGGCGCCGACCGGCATAGATGGGATTTCCTGCCGTTTCAACGGTTCGGGGCCGGTCGTTGGCGTTTCCGGCAGAGCGAAGGACGAGCAGAAACGCTTCGTCATCGCACGGGCGATCGGAGATTTCCTCCGCTGTGGCGGAAGCTCACTCATCACCCGAAGCCAGACGGAACACCAGCAGCGGAACCGCGCGTTCGCGGCCGAATTCCTGGCTCCGGCAGAATCTTTGCGAGCGCGAATTCACGCACGGAGGGTGGACGAGGAAACAGTTCAGGAGTTGGCGGAGGAGTTTCGGGTCTCGCCTCGAGTGATTGAACACCAGATTCAGAACCACCGGCTTGCTGAACTTAGGGTGTAAGGAAGAGCCGGGGGAGTCACCGATCGCGAGGGGCGGAGGGGTGGGGCTAGACGTAGCCGCGGTTATTCGTAGCGGAGGGCGATCATGGGGTCGACGCGGGTGGCGCGGCGGGCGGGGAGGTAGGAGGCGGCAAGGGCGGTGAGGATGAGGAGAGCGGCGACGGCGAGGAAGGTGAGGGGGTCGTAGGCGGTGACGCCGTAGAGGAGTTTGGCCATGAGGCGGGTGAGGGAAAGGGAGGCGACCAGGCCGAGGGCGACGCCGAGGAGGGCCATTTTCGCGCTGTGGCCGAGGACGAGGCGGAGGACGTCGGTGCGTTGGGCGCCGAGGGCCATGCGGAGGCCGATTTCGTGGGTGCGCTGGCCGGCGAGGTAGGAGATGACGCCATAGACGCCGACGCAGGAGAGGAGGAGGGCGAGGGCGGCGAAGATGCCGAGCAGGATCATGGAGAAGCGGCGGGCGGCGAGGGAGCCGGCGACGATTTTCTCCATGGTTTGGGTTTCAAAGACGACGATGTTGGGGTCAAGGGCGGAGAGCGCGTGGCGAATGGGGGCGAGGGAGTTTTCGGGGGCCGCGGCGGTGCGGACGATGAAGCCGCCGTTGCGGAACAGGGGCATGAACTGGTCGGGGACCTGGGCGATGGAGAGATAGAACTGCGCCTGGATGGGCGAGTGGATGTTTTCGTCGAGGCCCCATTGTTTGACGTGACCGGCGATGCCGACGATTTCGGCGAGGCCTTCGAAGATGGCGAGGTGGATGTGTTTGCCGATGGGGTTTTGGTTGGGGAAGTAGAGACGGGCGAACTGCTCGTCGATGACGATGGAGAGCGGGGAGTGTTCGTTGTCGGCGGGGGAGAGGAAGCGGCCGTGTAGCAGGGGGATGCGCATGGCCTTGCGGTAGTCCGGCTCGACGAGGTAGAAGAGGGCGACTTTCATTTCGGCGGTGTTGGTGGGTTTGGGCTGGCCGTCGATCCAGAAGGGGAGTTCGGAATCGCCGGTCATGGGGATGGCGCCGCCGTTGAGCGAGGCGGCCTGGATGCCGGGGACGGCGGCGACGGTGTCCTGGAGGCGGCGGAGGGAGGCGCGGATGGAGGCCGGCGTGGCGTCCTTGGGGGTGGGGACGGAAACGGAGAAGGTGAGGACATGGCTGGGGTCGAAGCCGGGGTTGACGCTCCAGAGGTTGGCGAGGCTGCGGATCATGAGTCCGGCGCCGGTGAGGAGGACGAGGGCGAGGGCCATTTCGATGGCGACAAAGAGGCCCTGGAGGCGGCGGCGGGCGCCGCTCGATCCGCGTCCGCCTTCCTGGAGGGTCGAGTGGAGTTCGGCGCGGGAGGTGCTGAGGGCAGGGGCGAGGCCGAAGAGAATGCCGGCGAGGAGTGAGGCGGCGAGGGTGAAGAGCAGGACGTGGGAATCGATCTCGATGGACTCGGCGCGGGGCAGGGCGTCGGGCATGAGGGAGATGGCGGCGTGGGTGCCCCAGGAGGCGAGGAGGAGGCCGAGTCCTCCGCCGGCGAGGGAGAGGAGGAGGCTTTCGGTGAGGAGTTGGCGGAGGAGGCGGGCGCGGCCGGCGCCCAGGGCGGCGCGGACGGCGAACTCGCGGGTGCGGCCGGTGGAGCGGGCGAGGAGGAGATTGGCGACGTTGACGCAGGCGATTAAGAGAACGAAGCCGACGGCGGCGAGCAGGACGAGGAGGAAGGGGCGGACGTCGCCGGTGAAGTCCTGTTTGAGGGGGATGAGGGAGATGCCTGAGCCTTTGTTGGCGTCGGGGTAGGTATCGGCGAGGGAGCAGGCGATGGAGTCCATGCCGGCCTGGGCCTGCTGGAGGGTGACGCCGGGCTTGAGGCGGGCGACGGCGTCCATGCCCATGGCGGCGCGGCGGTCGCGGAAAGTGGGGTCGTTCCACTGGCCGATGGGGACGAAGACGTCGCTGGGGTGGTAGTTGCCGCCGTGGTAGCTGAAGCCGGCGGGGATGATGCCGACGACGGTGTAGGGGAGGCCGTCGAGGGTGAGGGTAGTGCCGAGGACGTTGGGGGAAGAGGCGAATTTCCGTTTCCAGAAGCCGCCGCTGAGCAGGACGACGGGTTGTGCGCCGATGCGGTCGTCTTCGGGGCGGAAGAGACGGCCGGCGACGGGGTTGATGCCGAGGGTGGGGAAGAAGGCGGCGGAGACCATTTCGGCGCTTACGCGTTCGGGCTGGCCGAGGCCGGTGAGGTTGTAGTCGGCTTCGCGAAAGGCGGCGAGGGAGGAGAAGACGTTCTGGGTGCGAACCCAATCGAGGAAGTTGGGGTAGGAGATGGAGGACTGGGAGAATTGTTTGGTGCGGGAGTAGACGGCGACGAGGCGGGAGGGGTCGTGGTAGGGGAGGGGGTTGAGGAGGACGGCGTTGACGACGGAGAAGAGGGCGGTGTTGGCGCCGATGCCGAGGGCGAGGGTGAGGATGGCGATGGAGGCGAAGGCCGGGGATTTGGCGAGGGTGCGGAGGCCGTAGCGGAGGTCTGCGAGCAGGGTTTCCATGACGGGGACCATACATACAAGGATACGCCGGTGGGGAGGGGTGAGTTCCGCGGCGGGCGGCGCTATTTTTTTTCGAGTTTTTCGAGGCGGCGGAGGATGGAGGGGAGTTTGGCGAGGGCGGCGAGTTGGGTGAGGTATTCGCGCAAGGGGCGGGCGGGGGTGCCCCAGTAGGGTTCGGGGGATTTGCGGACGATTTTGGAGGTGAGGACGCCGCTGCCGGAGCCGAGGACGACGCCGGATTCGATGCGGGCTTTGTCGCCGATGCCGACCTGGCCGCCGATGACGGCGTAGTCGCCGACGGTGACCCCGCCGGAGAGGCCGGTTTGGGCGGCGATGACGACGTGGCGGCCGATTTGGCAGTTGTGGCCGATGTGGACCAGGTTGTCGAGTTTGGAGCCGTCGCCGATGCGGGTGACGCCGAGGGCGGCGCGGTCGATGCAGGAGTTGGCTCCGATTTCGACGTCGTTGCCGATTTCGACGCGGCCGATTTGGGGGAATTTTTCGTAGCGGCCGTGGTGGAAAACGAAGCCGAAGCCGTCGGCGCCGAGGACGGCGCCGGCGTGGAGGATGACGCGGTCTCCGAGGGTGACGCCGGGGTAGAGGGTGACGTTGGAGTGGAGGACGCAGCCGCGGCCGATGGTGACTTGCGCGCCGACGACGCAGCCGGGGCCGATGCGCGAGCCTTCGCCGATTTGGGCGTCGGGGGAGACGACGGCGGAGGGATGGATGCCGATGGCGGGGAGCAGGGGCGGGTGGAGGATTGAGGCGATTCGGGCGAAGGCGGTGCGGGGATCGGGGGTGGGGATCCAGGCCTGGTGGGGCGGGCGGGTGGTTTCCGAGGGCAGGTTGGCGGGGACGATGAGGCAGCCGGCCTGGGAGGGGGAGGCGAGGGCGGCGGGTTTGGCGGCGAAGGCGATTTCGGAGGGAGCGGCGGCGTCGATGGCGGCGGCGGCGGAGATTTCGAGGTCCGGGCCGGAGAAGTTGGCGGCGAGGAGGGTGGCGATTTCGGAGACTTTCAAGAAATATACCTCGGGGGTGAACCCGTTATCCTACAAGCTTATGATGATCGACCCTTCGGCGGTGGTGGCTCCGACGGCGCGGGTGGATCCGGAGGCCCGGATCGGGGCGGGGGCGCGGATCGGGGAGTTCTGCGTGATCGAGCGGGACGTGGAGATTGGGGCGCGGTGCGTGCTGGAGCCGTATGTGTATGTGAAGCGGTGGACGACGCTGGGGGAGGAGAACGAGATCAGCGCGGGGACGGTGCTGGGGACGGATCCACTGGATAAGGGGTTCACGGGCGAGCGGAGTTACTTGCGGATCGGGCGGGGGAATAAGATCCGGGAGCATTACACGATCAGCCGGGGGACGCAGCCGGAGAGCGTGACGGAGATCGGGGATTCGAATTACATCATGACGTCGGGGCACATTGCGCACAACGCGAAAGTGGGGAGTAACTGCGTGATTGCGAGCTGTGCGTTGGTGGCGGGGTATGTGGAGATCGAGGACCGCGCGTTCATCAGCGGCGGGGTGGTGATTCACCAGTATTCGCATATCGGGACGCTGGCGATGATCGGGGGGAACACGCGGGTGAATCTGGATGCGCCGCCATATTTTCTTTATTCGGGATTCGACATCGAGCCGCAGGGACTGAACGTGGTGGGGTTGCGGCGGGCGGGGTTTACGGCGGAGGAGGTGGGGGCGCTGAAGAAGGCGTACCGGACGCTGTACCGGAGCGGGATGAAGCTGAACGAGGCGCTCGAAAAGATTGAGCGGGAGGGCGGGACGGAGCACACGCGGCACCTGGTGGAGTTTATTCGGGGAAGCAAGCGGGGGATTTGCCGGGAGCAGAGGGATCCCGTTCAAGGCGGGCGGGGGGTTCGCCGATAAAGGAACTTGGACCGAATTGCCGGCTGCGTGAGGTCCGGCGGCGGGATTTGACGCTTATCCGAGTAGATAGTACTCGATCAGCCCTCGGTACTATGAAACGGCGGCAGAGCGACTTACACAATTGATTTTGCAGGAGTTTCAGGAGGAGAGAGAAGCGGGCGGTGGCTAGAGCCGCCCGCTTAAGTGCCTCGGAGGAGGACTTTACCTTACGCTTACATCATAGTAGAACAGCCGGGGAAGTTTTCTGAAAAAATTTTTTCTAGCCTAGGATGCGGGCGCCGGCGGAGGGTTGGACGTGGTAGATTTCGGCGTTTATGCCGTATTTCTCGTGGTATAGGTCGCGGAGGGTATCGGCGGCCTGACGGGCCTGGTTCTGTTCGACGAGGTTGACGGTGCAGCCGCCGAAGCCGCCGCCGGTCATGCGGGCGCCGATGATGCCGGGGATCTGGCGGGCGGTATCGACGAGGAAGTCGATTTCGGGGCAACTGATTTCGTAGTCGTCGCGCATGCTGTGGTGGGAGGCGAAGAAGAGGTTGCCGAGCATGGGGGTGTCGTTGCGGTCGCAGGCGTGGACGAAATCGAGGACGCGCTGGTTTTCGGTGACGATGTGGCGGGCGCGGCGGCGGACGGTGGGGT
>DAIDIH010000007.1 GCA_027459465.1 Bryobacterales bacterium
GTTCGTCGCCGGATTCACGCTCTGCACCAGAGAAGGCGCGCTCCCCGCCGTCACATTCTTCTGCAGCAGATTCCCAAACCCGTCGTACACATACGCCGTCCCCCAGTTCTGATTCGAACTCGCCGCGGTCAGCCGGTCCAACGAATCATAGGTGACGCTCACCACCTCCCCGGTATTCACGTTATCCTGCGAACCGATCTTCCCATTGTTCGCCCCCGCCGGATACGAGTAAGTGTAATGGACCGTCGGATCCGCAATCTCCACTAACTGCCCCATCGAGTTATAACTCCGCGCATCGCAATACCCGAAGTAACACACATTCGTCATCTGGCTCGCCGCATTGTACGCCACCGAGTTCACCACGGACGTCCCACCCGACGACATCCCGTTCGGCCGCCCCATCGAATCATACGTCACCTGATACACCGGCCCCGCCCTGCCGTGCGTACAGCGAACCGCAAAACCCGGCTGACAAAGCGCGAAATGGCTGTCATGCCCAAAGACGGGTCGACCGCAAGAATCTTCGAAGGCGTCCCCAGACCTGGCCCATTGCCAAGGAGTAGGCAACAGCCGCGAGTGTCGGGCCAGTCACCAGCACATAGCCCCAAGCTTCCTCCCCGGACCTCGGCCAGACAAGCAACAATAAATCTTCCCGATGCCCGAGCGCCACGCCGACGCACGCAAGCACGAGCACCGCCACCGGTATCACCCAGACCCAACGGCCGACCCGCGCAGCCGAGGGCGCGAGCCGGCGCACAAGCGTGCCAAGACCGTATCCGAGAATCGGCGGAGCCACCCAAAAGGCCCCACCAACGACCGGCGCGGCGTAATAGTCGATGGCATATCCCGCCGCTCTTGTGGCGTCCCCAACTGCGCCAACTGCCACCAGCGTGAGAGTCATCGGAAGGAGCGGGGCGGCAAGTTGCTGGATCACCCACGCCAGAATCGACGGGCCGGATTCAATCTCGGTATCGAACATCGGGTCCCAATCTCGGCGGTCAGATTTCAGGTACCCAATTGCTTGGAAATCCCACGTAGCCCCACCACATCGTGTCCACGGTGCCTCCTGGATCATAAAGCGTTGCGTGACCACCCGGTCCGCCACCACCGTTCGCCGGGTACGTGTAGATCATCTGGCTCGGACACGGCCCATCACCAGCCATCTGGCTAATCTTCGCCTGGGCCCCACTTGACGCCAGCAAGCAGGCAAGGTCCGTGTGGCCGCAGTTGGTCGTGAATACCTGCGCACCGGTCGGGAAAATCGTGCCCGCGGTCGCCCCGGTGTCTAAGGGGCCGCTACCAATCACGATGGTCGTGTTTGCGTGGTTGGCCGTCACGGCAAGCGTCCCAACCGCACCGGGGGAAATGTACAGGATATTTCCAATCCGGGCCTGCTGGGCACCGGTCAACTCCGAGAACGCCGTCGTGAAGGACTGTGCGCCGCCGCTATACGCCACAACGTCAATCGAGCCGGTCGTAGTATTGAGGACTTCGAGCAGCGACGCAAGAGCCACACTAGTCGACGTATTGGCGCCTCCTACACCCTGTCCGAAGACCGACGCCACGCCCGTCCCTGTCTGCTTCAGATTGTTCCAAAAGGAATCAGTTAGACCGGAATATGGGTAAACCGACACGCCACCTAGCGTCATGTCGAGCTTGTCAAACGGGCTGTTGTCATTCGGGCTCATCGTGATGCCCGCAATCAGGTCAGTACACAGCCCCGCCGGATCATTATGTCCCAGCGGATTCCCCAACCCATACCCATACCGGTTCCAACTCTGCGGGTTATACGGATCCGCGCTCCCCTGATACCGATCCGGCGTCAGAATCCGCCCCGTCGCATTGTCGTAATACCGGTTCCAGGCATAATCCAGCCCGCTCTCGGAATCCCGCCGGTACGTCGCAAACTTCACCCGGTCGTTCGGGCTCGATCCAAACTTCTCCTCCCCCCACGGATAATACTGCTGGTACGTGTCCCCGCCCCCAGCCACCAGGCTCTTGTCGTCGATCACGCTGCCCATTTGATCCGTCGACACCGCCTGAATCCCGTTCGCGCTCGGCCCATTCGCGTACCCGTTAAACGCGCCTACGATGCGGGACTCCCTTTTCCACGACGACCACGAACCGCCAACCAGCCTCCCGCGGAGTATGCGAACCCCTGCACGGCGAACACTAACAGTAGAACTTCGAGACGTTCACCCTCGCCGGTGCCCAAAAAAACCGCAGACAATGCCTCACGGGCCGGAAAGACTCTCAACTCGGTCACGAGTTCCCAAAACCAGATCACTGTGGGGAAGACCCACACCCAGCAACCTGTTCCAGCCAAGCGCGGAAAGGCGTTCTCCAGGCTCCAACCGAGGTACAGCGCTACGGGTGCGCCAACGAAGTCCCACCATTCAGAGCCCGAGCCGATTTCGATAACAAGCAACCAGGTCACGAGCATGATCCCGACCGTAGCCAACCATTGTTGCACCACAAACGCTATAATCACGCCAGCGATCGAAGACCGGCCCTGGGGTAAATCAAACATCGTGAAGCTTCGCGCCGCGCCCGGCCGCGCACCTCACGAACCGAGCCCAGCCCACCGACCCAGTAGTACGTCGAGTATATAACTCCAAAACCCGCGCATAATCTACAACTACACTCATGGCCCAGTCGCCACCCCTCCGTAACTGATGACATCGGTCACGCTCTCGACGGTGCCCGAGAGGCCGACTGTCATGTCGCTCCAAAGGTTCAGGATCGAGAACCCGAATTCGACGCCAGGATTACTATACATTAACGGGAGGTGAGGTGCGCCAAAGTTTGGCCGCGCCGAGATTGTGCCGGGAGCAGCACACGGTCCACCCGTGACCTGGGCCATCAGTTGCGCCTCCACCTTGAGTTCGCACCCAGCGCCCTGCCCAGCACCACTATGCAAGCAGCCCGTGGGATACACCTTCGTTCCAGCAGGATAGGTCGTTCCGCCCAATAACGTGGCGGCAAGGTCGGTGGGCCCCTGGCCCAGCACAACACTCACCAGCCCACCACTCGGAGAGCTAGGCAGCGAGCCAACCGCCCCAGGCGACAGATAAGTAATATCATCAATCCGGCTGGCAACCGATGCGGGAATCAGGGGAAGGGCGGCCGCAAACGCCGCGGCGCCGCCGCTGTAGGTTACAATGTTGATCAATCCAGGGTCCTCCGCAGCGGCTGCCATGATCGCGTCGTAAGCCGTCTGAGTAGCCAAATTACCCGCGATTGCTTCGCCAGCCACCGTGGCACCGCCTGGAGGAACACCCGTCCCAAAATACGGAAAAGCCTCAATCATCCCACGGCCCTCTGCGAACGAGTCCATCCCAGGGTCGCTACCGAACCCCTGGGTGAGGCCCCCGATGAACACGTCACACAAACCAAGTAAGTCGAAGTGCCCCACCGGATCCCCCAACCCATACCCATACCGATTCCAACTCTGCGGGTTATACGGATCCGCGCTCCCCTCATACGGATCCGGCGTCAAGAACCGCCCCGTCGCATTGTCGTAATACCGGTTCCAGGCATAATCCAACCCGCTCTCCGAATCCCGCCGGTACGTCGCAAACTTCACCCGGTCATTCGGGCTCGATCCAAACTTCTCCTCCCCCCACGGCGGGGTACTGCTGATAGGCGCCATCCAGACTCAGCGAGGGGGGAACCTCATCGGCTCACAACGAATACGCTTCTCATCCCCGGTACACAGAATCTCCCCCCGGGACGTATATTCGCTCAAGCTGGGAATCCGGCTATCGGGCTCGAACGGATACCACAAAGGGAAGGTTCCCTCGATGAACCAACTGTCTGAACGAATGTCCACCCTAACGTTTCGCTGTCCGGTCATACCCTGTATCCTTCGAGCGATCAGCGCGGCGGCCTTGGCGCCAGGCACCGCGTCCGCCTTAATGTACGCGATCACGATCGTCGGGTTGGTGCCATCCGGTCGGATGGAGCGGGGTAGGCGATGAAAATTTATCACCAACAGCACACACTTCCGCCCCGCAACCTCAAAGCGCGTTGGGTCCCTGCCGAATGGGACGGCCCGGGCTACGCGATCGCCAACAACAGATTGGAGTACCGCGTTACTCCCGATCACCGTCAGCCTGGTCATCCGAAAGCCGCCGGTCGCCCTCGCTTGCCGGATACGCGCGACAATGTCATAGTATGTCTTCTCGGTGCTTCCAGCTCCGTAGAGCATCATGCCTGCCCCGTTCGCATCCCGAAAGCCCGCGACAACCACAAGTTTCGGCTCTTGCCCCGGGCGAACACCACGGACGGCATTGCGGTAGTACCCTAGGAGCGTTTGTCCGTCGGTGGCGCTAGGCCCGACCAGCGCCACATCCCAAAGACCGTCAAGCCTCCTGTCCAACATCGTGACTAACTTCGCATCAGAGGGATAGGCCACTCCCGTCGCCGCCGCCAGGAAGGCAACTACGAGCGCCAGTCGGAGACCGCACGCCACGCAAGCGGCTGGCCAACCAATCCCGAACCTGCGGTCCTCGTGCCACGGTTCGCCATGAGTCCTTGGACTATTTGGGATTTTTGCAGTCATGAGTCAGCCAAGCCGTAAACTCTGAACTAGGGGTATCTCCGGTCACCCCTTGGATTCCGTACGTCTGGTCGATCTGCTGGTCATTCTCCTGCAGGGCGTAGTGCAGCAACTCATGCAGGAGCGTTATCCCCTGTGCGAACGGCGTCTCGACAAAAAACGGCGACCCGAGGACGACTTGATTAGATATGCTCCCGTTCGGTCCGAGGAGGTCCACCGCATATGAAGCACCGACTGCTGAGCCGATCGTGGAGCCCTGACTCGTGGGGCCTTGACTCGGATCCACGCCGGGAATCTGCCAAAGGGGGATGTCGCTGTATACCCGCGCGTCCCAGTACTGGAGGTCCGCTGCGTCCGCGCTAAGCGTCGACGTTGACGGCAACACCTTTCGGCAGTGAGGAGACAGATGGCTGAGCTCGTACGAAAGGGCGCCGGCGGCGCCGGCTTGGCTAGTGACCTTTGGTCGCACGCCACCTCCTCCTCCGCCTAGGCCATAATATACGGGATAGTACATCACCCAGTTAGGACACGGCCCCCACGACGAAGGCACCCAGTCCTCACCCTGGTAGTAACCGGGATACAAGCACGTATCCATCCCGGTCGGATCATTCCTCCCCACCGGATCCCCCAACCCATACCCATACCGATTCCAACTCTGCGGGTTATACGGATCCGCGCTCCCCTCATACGGATCCGGCGTCAAGAACCGCCCCGTCGCATTGTCGTAATACCGGTTCCAGGCA
>DAIDIH010000008.1 GCA_027459465.1 Bryobacterales bacterium
CTCATGTTCACGCACCGTTCGCTGGATACATTTGTTTGCTGAGAGGCTCCACTTGCTTCCCTTCTTGCGTGTCTTCCGCCACTCGAATTCCGAGCTCTCATGATGGACGTCGGGATTCCAGATGAAGTAAACGTGCAATCGCCGCCGCAAGTAGTGCCCTTCGTTCTGGCGTGTGTTCCATAGCTGTAGGCGTTCCCGATCCAGCGCCTGAAGCACGGCGTTTTCGATTCGCTGTTCCTTGACATAGCGCTCCGTCAGGTCGCCATGGCCATCCGTCACCTCATATCGAACCTGCATCCGCATCGAGCGCTCGGGCAACGACCTCACCAACGCCTCCAGCGCTTCTTTGGTTCGATTGCGCGTGTCATCCGCGTGAAAGAATGTATTCAATCCGCTCGCTTCATAGCCCGCTACGAAGCACCCGTTGGTGCGGATGATGCAGCCCTCGAGATAGTCTCGGACCGGCAGTAGTTCGCAGAGCGCGGGCTGGCGCAGCGAATCTTCCCATTGGCGGAGCGTTTGTGGCATTCAGGATCCCTCTTTCAGGTATTCCATGCGCTGTTCTGAGTCGGGCTCCAGCGCGCAGTACACGTGCGGCTTCATGTGAAACATCAGCCAGTCCTGCAGGTAGCCGCGCGGTTTCCCGTACTTGAATAGGATGAGGGCCGGAATACTCAACACGGGAACCACGTATTGCAGGAACACGTTCATCGGAATACCGAACATCTCTCGTTGCAAGAATCGGCCGAACATGTTCATCACGACGGCCAAGCCGAGGATGACGAACAAATCCTCGAATTCCAAGTAAAGAAAAGTCACCTTCGTTGCCAGGTTCCTTGGAACCGGTGTCACTGTAAGTGCCATGGGCTTTTCCTGTCTCGCTCGTGAATGTGCATCGCCGTAATTCCCCTTAACTAACGCCTGCCGTGCCTTTCGTCACGAAGAACTCGCCGAGCCGGAGTAGGCCCGAGGCCATGAGGCACAGGATGGCTCCCAGGAAATGCCGGGTATGGTTGAACTGGTGGTGGACCTGCTGTTCGAACAGTCCGCCAAACTTCAGTGCGCCCACCGCCACGTGCATTCCGGCATAAACGGGCAGAATGACATTCGCGAACCAATCCACCAGGTTCAACAACGAGTTCCAGTAGAGATCTGGGTTGTTCCATCCGAGTTGGCCGGTAAACTTCTCGAACATGCGCAAGAGGCCGGAAACCATTAGGCACATCAGCCCTCCGTAGGCCCACGTCGAATAAAGACTGTGATAGCCACGCGCGAACTGGATCACGGCAATAGCGATGAACAATGCTCCGAGGGTGGGCATGATCACGTTGCCGGCCCAGTTCGTCAGGTTCAGGATTCCGTTATAGAAAGACATATTTCCTGCCAGTCGCTACATCATCTTGGTGATCAGTTTCCACACTGCCGAGACCGTTAGTAGACCAACGGTTGCACCGACTATTGGCAAGACCGGTCTGCGTGAAACAAAGTTCCAAATGGCTCCGATGACTGCCAGTCCGGCGGCAATCGGGCAGATGGTGCCGGCCATATAATTCCACAAGCTATCGAGCACGTCCGCGGTGGCGAAGGACGTGCCGCTGTTATAGCCCTTGATTAGAGTAAGTGTTGTTTGAATCGCGAGCAGAAACATTGCGGCGATAACCGAAGGGAGCGGATGGCCGCCTTGAATTGTGTCGAGAATCGCCCGCAGAACGAAGAATGCGGCAAAAGACGTCGCAAGCCTGGTCATCACGAAATTCTGTACGAAGTTTGAAAGGTCAGTCTGAAGGTTGGCCATCCAGCCCGTACCGATGCCGCCGTTCGGGAGAGGCGCAGGCACTCCGAACGAAGGGAACCAACTGATGAGCTGCGGTAGAGTGAGGAACACGATCGCCCAGAACATCCATTTCGCAAAGTTTCCACCGACCAATGCGTCGGGAATGGATCCTTGCCGCAGGCTGAGTCCCGCCAGCACCAGGCAGATGATGGCTGCGGACGGCGCTAGCAGTAGCATCACTCTCATGAAGTCCGTGATTAGTTGAGGAGGGGCCATAATCGTTGGTTCCAGAAGAAACTGGCAGGCGCCATGGGGCCTCCCCGTCGCGCCTGCCGAAAGTGGGTCTAAGTAACTCCACCAGTGCCTTGGGCAATCCAGAACTCCAGCAGTCGTGTGACGCCGGAGACCATGAGAAGTCCGATTGCCGTGAACACCCATTTGCCGAAGCCACGCCCCATGGCGAATGAGCCGATCGCCATGAGTGCTGCGCCGCCGGCGCCAACGGGTGCGATTACGTTGCCGATCCAGTTGATGAGATTTAGGAACGTGCCTTCGGGCTGTGTGCCCTGCTGACCCTGAACGGCCACGTTGACCTGGGGCGCCGTTCCGAGGTTTTGGGCCATCAAACCGACCTGCATAACCAGAACGAACAGAGAAAGAACGACGGCGACCATGACTTTTTGCCGTCGAGAATTTTGCGTCATCGGGATTTCTTGCTCCTTTCTTCCCCGTTTGGGGATGAGGAAAAAATAGCCTGATTGGAAAACTCGCGCAAACGAATCCGACTCTGCGCAGGCCCGCTGGAGGTTAGGGAGGAGATTGCAGTTGGTCAGAAGAGTACAGCAGTGGCGAATGCCAGGAGCTATCGCGCGCTTAGCTGGCTCACCGGACTCTGGACGGCCTAAGTTACTTGCGGCTGAAGAAATAGAAGAAGTAGTGGAAGATGGCTATATTCTTCAACGAAAGGCTGGATCGATTCGTTTCTTGGCGCGCCACGCGACTCTCTGGCCCAACGGAGCGAGCGCCGAGAGCGCGGAATCGGAGACCCGGAAAAGCGATACGAAATGTCGCAATAAGCCAAACGACCGTCGATACGAGGATCAGAAAGCCTTCGGCCTTGTTTCGGTTCTCGAATCCCGTTGACAGCATCCATTTCCAGAACGGGTTCCATTTCAACAAATACAGGAACCCGCAGTAAGCGAAGAACACAATGGCAATGCGGCAGACTGTTTGGACGAAGAGCGACGTCTTCGCTGCCGGCCCCTTGAGGAGAAGCCACATCGCGATTGCTGCGGCAAAGAGAAAAGGCCAAGAAGACATACAGCTCTCCTTGGAATCAATTTACTCCGTTCAGAGAGCTTTGCCAAGCCACTCGGAATGGCGTCATGCTGACTTTCAGCATCCGTGCTATTCCTCACGTCTTTACTGTTGTTCGGTCGCCGTCTGCGCGATCAGCGCTTTCTGTTGCTGCTGGTACATCTGGGTCAGTTCCCGCTTCAACTCCATCAGTTCCCGTAGTTCTTGTACGCTGGGCGTGGCAGCCGTGGCGTAGCCCGAAGCGCCGCTGGGATTCCCTGCTGGCGCCGATCCAGCTGGCCCGGCGGCAGCGCCACTGCCAGTGGGTTTCGCCAACACGATGTAGAACCGCGTGTTGCCCGGTACCGTCACCACGATGTTTTCGTGATATGCCAAGTCGTTCAGCTGCTGTTCTCCCGCGTTCGCGACGTTGTTTGCAACTTGCTCGCGCAGCAGAACGTTATTGGAGAACGTGTCGGCGATTCCGGTACCGGCTTGAACACCAACAGTTGCGGCCAGAATGGCGCCCACACCAGTCAGGCTGCGGACCAGAAACTTTTTACCGGTGTTCCGGCCTGTAACCTGACCTCGCAATGGCTGGTATTGCAGCCCCACGGCATGGCCTTCAATCTTCTGCGTCGTTTCGTCCGGCATCTGGATTGTGTGGAACTGAATACCGACATAACCCTGATTATTAACCTGACTGAGTTCTCCAAATGCTTTCGAGCCCGCTGGGATGACAATCTCCCCATCCCGCTCATAGTTGTACTCAATGGCAGCTACAACGGGCGTCTTGACAGCCGAACTCACCGGTGTTTGCAGCCGGGCGATCAGCCGAGTCCCGGTCGGCAGCGCCATAAATTCCGGATTCCGTTCGAGCACCACAGGTTGCACGCTGCTCGAAGTCTGCGCGGTCACCCGCGGTCCGGCTCCTGAACTCACGAACACCAGCGAGGCTTTTGTCAGTTTCTCGACCTTCGGAGCGGGAATGGGCGTCGTAGTTTGTGGCTGCTCTGGAGGGAACTGAATTCTGTTCAAAGCGTAGTCTTTGGGCTCAGGACGAGGGGCTGGAGGCGGTGGTACCGGGGCATCCCCGAAAGAGGGGCTTGCTTGCGCTAACATCCGTTGCTTCGCGGTATTGCGAATGTCCTGCGCACTGAGGTTCCCGGCGTTATCGTCCGGATTCCGCGTATCGGCATTGAGGAGTGGCGTCACCGAGTGGCTTGTATCCGTATTCTCTCCGCCTGACCCGCGGCCGAGGTTGGGCTGGTTGGTTCTGGCGATGTCCTTTCGGCCCGTGCTGGGCGTAGAGAACATCACAAAAAACGCAAGCGCCAGCACAACTGTGAGCCCAGCAAGCAGGAGAAAGCTTTTGGTGCGATCCTCTCTGAGTTGCTGACGCTTGATGTTGGTTCGGGCTTCACCCTGCGCCGAACCGTGCATGATTTGCCGCAATTGCGCAGCCCATCCCGTAGGTTGTGGCTCCGGTACCTCCACGGCGTCGGACTCGTGCTCGCGTTCGATATTCGGGCTCTCGTCGTGATCCTCTACAGGCTTGATCCGCTGAGTGTTTTCATCGGGCTTCATAGGCCGAACCTCCTCGAAAACTGCTAATTCCAAAACCAATCGGAGCAAGCGCCGGAAGATCCACCGCTCCCGAATCGGCGACCTGCAAGAATAACGTTTCGCTGGACTGTTTGAAGTTCGGCCGCTCGAAGATCACCACTCCATCCGTGCGCTGCCCGGCGCCCAACCGCCGTGTGCTCAGTCGAAAGTCGATGACGCGTAGCTGCTCTGCGGTGGTCCACTTTTTCTTGACCTTGCCGCCGAGTTGAACCTGCGGTGGCAGAATCTCGATCGCATGGTTTGAGGGATTAACGGCGGAGAACAGAACGACGACCTCATTTCCCTCGTCCAGCACCTCGCTGACGCCGGCTTTGACGCGCGGCCCAGCTTCAATCTCGCCTGGGTGCTGGCCATAAAGGACCGGAA
The DNA here is from genome assembly GCA_027459465.1 of Bryobacterales bacterium. GTDB lineage: Bacteria > Acidobacteriota > Terriglobia > Bryobacterales > Bryobacteraceae > JAJYKC01. The sequence continues at coordinate 5,063 of DAIDIH010000008.1, forward strand.
GGGGTGCGCGTTTCTGACGATCGAGCAGTTTATCTAAGACTTCGGTGGATTTGCCGTCTATGCTTTTGGGTGGATCAAAGCTCGCCGTCTTCAGCAGCCCCGCGAGTTGCGCTGTCGTCGGACTCACCGATGCCGCGTCCGGCCCTTTGGTTCGCGCATCAAGCTTTTGCGTTTCAGCGATGAACGAAGTGGAGAACGGGCTATCCTCTACAAGGAAACTTCCCGCCGTGGGTTTACCGTACTTCAAAAGCACGTCAACCGTTTGTGTTGCGCTGTTCTGCTCACCGGAGCTGATTAATAGGAGATTTACCTGATGACCTAACGTCGTCGTGATCAGCAGGTTGGTCTGCGCCGCCTGGGTGCCCACTGGCTTCACCGTCACCAGTTCCGGTTCATGCTCGGAATGCTCTGCCTGGAAGTTCTCAGGATCCCCAACGACAACGGAATTCACGGGCTCAGGCATTCGAATCGATGTGGCTACCCGCGGAGCTAGCCGCAAAGTGATCACCTTTTCGTCAAGGCTGGCACGCGTCAATATCACAGGTTCAAGCTGTGCTCGGGTGGTTGCCGGTGTCACCAATGCCGCTGGTGTTGTCCTTGTTGGACCCTGCTGCACTGTCTGGGCCGAGACAACTCCCACCAACCACACCGCACAAATGCCTACTTTCGGATGGTCCATGCTATCTCCCTCCTTTGCGCCCCAACTCGGCGCGATACTGTTGAGCAACCCGTTGAACGTATGTGTAAACCTCTTCCGAGGAGTAGTCCAGTCTCCGCGCGATAATCGGCTTCTCGCCTGCCGCATACGCGGCCATAACCAGGCGAAGGTCGCCATGAAAGAGTGCCTGAAGCTCCGCCAAGTACGCGACTCCGCCACGCACGTTTTCGTGGATGTAGAACGGGTGAGCCACGCCAAAATGCTGAGCAGTCGCGGGCATGAGTTGCATCAAGCCCATCGCGCCCTTTGAGGAAACCACTCCCGGCTGCCAGGCGGATTCGATCTGAATGATGGCGCGTACAAGAGCTGGTGAGACTCCATATTGGCGGGCGTAGTAGCTCGCGCAGCGCTCCTCGTACTCGCGCATGCTGAGCGACTCCCCCGCAAACGCGGGGGCCATCACGCACACTACGCTTAGTAACGCCGCCGCTCTGTGCATACAAGTTCCTTTTGCTCAAGAGCTGTCTGGCCTCCGTCCCTGCTGTACTGCTGTGTATCGTAGACCAGGCTTTCGAAGCCATCCCGAAGCAAGAGCCGTTTGCGGTCGTTCTGCGTCTTGGCAATCAGAGGCAGGAGAACATCCCGCAGGTCGGCGCTGATTTGGCGAACGCCTAGGACTTTAAGCGCCTCGGCGAGGTCGAGCATTTCGGCGATCGATGGCGCCTTCTCCAGGGTGTAGCCGCGAAGTGCGTGCGCGAAGCCGGCAAGCTGGCCATGTAATTCCGCATGTGTGTCAGCCGTTCGCTTTTCCAGGATCTGTGTCTCCCGTTCGATCGTTGGGTGTTCGAACCGAAGATATAGACTTCGACGCCGCAATGGATCGCCAATCCGGCGAATTTCGTTCGAGGTCAGCACCACGAAGGGCTTGCTCTTCGCCTTGATCGTGCCGATCTTAGGGATGGACAGTTGCCAGTCACTCAAGATCTCGAGGAGTTCTGCTTCGAACTCTTCACTAACCTTGTCGATTTCATCGATCAACAAGACGCAAGGCTTCTCACACAGGAGCGCCCTCAGGAGTGGTCCTTCCTGAAAGAATTCCAGCGTGTGCAGATCGCGCCGTAAGGACGCCCAACTGGCAGATGCCGTGCTGCCCTGTGTATTCAGGTAGAGACGCTGCAGGGACTCGTCGAACTTGCCGATGGCCTTTTCCTCATTGAGACCTTCATAGCATTGAAGACGTTCGATGGTGGTGTCTGCCGCGAGAGCAACTACTTTGGCCAGCTCTGTCTTACCCGAGCCCGGTGGCCCTTCTGCCAAGACGGGCTTCTGCATTTGGGCGGCAAGGTAGATCACCTTGAGGGTCACCGGATCCGTCACGTACTTGGCGGCATCCAGCTTCTCGGACAACTCTTGGATCGAGGAGAACACTCGACGGGGCTCCTTGAAGCCTCATGCTACGGCAGAATGATTCCGAGGGCTCTCAACTTCTCGGTCTCTCGCCAAGACTGCTCTGTTACCAGCTCTCCGGAAGACCTTCCAGTTCAGCGACGAACGATGTCCCCGATACGTTTTTCTGTACGGAACCACTTTTCCTCATCCCCTCTGTTCAGACCGAGGTGCAGGAGTCAGGCCCCACCAGAGGCACATACTGTTTTCGAGGGAACCACTTTTCCTCGTTCCTTCCGGCTGAGATCGGTTTGCCCAGCATCGCCAGATCGGCTCGCCGAGAATCACCGCACGCTTTTTTGAGGGAACCACTTTTCCTCCTTCCTTCCGGCCGAGACTGGCGCAGCAGGAAGCAAGGACATTAGGCTGACAGGGGACCGCGGCTTTTTTTTCGCGGGAACCACTTTTCCTTATTCCGTTGGGTTCACGGGGACGCCCGTTGGCCCCAGACTCTCTCCAGAGTTCTTTTTCTAGCTCTTCACTGCAAGGAGGTAGCGGAATTCCGGCAGTACCGAAAAGGGGCGCGTCGCTGCTCCCACTTCTTCCGCCAACATCCTGATACGGTCCTCGCGAAGGTTCCCAAGGAAATGGCCCCCCTCGGAGAGATGCCGAACCCGTAGCGGATCAAAGCCCATCAGTCGTGCGCAGGTCGCGTCTGCCGCTACAGGATCATCGGCAAGTACAAGCTTGCCCACTTGGCGGGCACTTCCCTGAAGCGGTCCGTTGCCTTCCATTGCGGTAATACCGTCTGCGATCACGAAGTGGAGCGGAACGGTCGCACAGATGTCGAGGATGCTTTCGTGAATTCCACTCCAGTGCAGTACATTCTTCGGCCAGCCGTACTTCATCCCCGGCACAACACCGAACATGTTTTTCAAGCTCAGCGTGACCCCAGCCCAATGATGGGTCTTCACTTTGGGCATTGACACAACGAAATCGGATTCGAGAACCGCACGCGGCAACCAGAGCTCGCCTAGACCGCTGTAATTGGCTTTCAGCTTCAATCTTTTGAGCTCGTCCCGGTTGAGATCCACGAACTCGATCTGCCGTTCCGCGAGATGCGGCTTGAGACCTGCCGCCTGCACTACGAGTTCCGTGTCGCGTTGATGTCCAGGGCCCTCACCGATCACAACCCGTGTGGCTCCAAGTCGCAGGAAACATCGCGCCGCGGCGCCGATCAGAGTCGAATTCGTGTTCACGGGACCTGGCAGGTCTTCCACCAAATTTGGTTTAAGAAGAATCGACCGTCCCAGCACGTTTAGCGGGAACAGCCGCAAACCCTCCAGAAGCAGCGCCTCTATCCTCTCCGAGTACTCGGCCGCATTCAGCACCGCCACAGCCGAATGAGGTCGCCGGTACGAGACAGAGTGCTTCGGCCAAACCCATTCGGTCGTCACCGCTGCTGCCGCGGCCACACCTACTGACGAGCCAAGGAATCGTCGTCGATCGAGTTTCATCGCAGCACCTCAAAGGGATGAATCATTTCGCCGCACTTTAGCGCGAGAATCGCGGTGGCGAGAGTTGCATTATTCCGGATGTCGCTGCCGTCTCCGACGATGGTTGCCAACCTGTTCTTTAGCCCTCCGATAGGCTCTTGGTACACGAACAAGCTGAGAATGCACCAGGCAAGACTGGAAACAGAATCGACGCTGGCTGCTTTCTGTCGCAGCCATGACAAGCTCTTTTGAATCATTTCGGTTCGCTGTTCGTCCTGGAGAGCCAGCAGCGCGACCGCTGTCGCCTCAACATGCGGGCGCAGCGGTACTCCGTAAACAACGCTGTTTCCGGAGTTCCACCCTCCGCCAACACATGCGCGGTCCAGAAGCATCTCGACGCCCGAATGGATGCGTTTTTCCGATTCCTCGGAGCGATTGCAGACCGTGAACTGCTTGATCGCGATGACGCTGAACGCTGTGGGGATGATCCAGCTTGCAGAGCCGGAAATCCAGGGCCAGCCATACTTGTCGGGATCGAAGCGAACGTTGCGATCAACTGTTTTGAATTTCCATCGCCACAACCAATGGCCCTCTTGGCCCTTAGTTCTCAGAAGCCAGGATTCACCTCGTTCTCGGGCTTTTGACGGATCGTTGACTGAATTCAATGCGCAGATGGCAAGGGCCGTTGTCCACGAAGACTCCCGGTCACCAACGAAGGATGGCCAACTGCCGTCTGCGAGTTGCACGCCCGACAAAAGCTTGGTCAGCCGCAGAGCCTCAAAAGGCCTCTCCGCCAGCAGGCAGGGGGTTGCTAAAGACGTAGCTTCCAAACTGACCTGCCGTGAGCCGAAAAAACTCCACCCTCCGCCACGTAGCTCCCGACCGCGCAGTTCCTCAAGAAGATCAGAGTTGCTCATGCCGCGATTCTGCCGGAAGGTTCTTTAACGATCAAGCAAACTCCCCTTCCGGGAGAGGTCCGAACGGCGCGGCCGTGAGGATGATCGAGAACCCATTTGCGATTTACTGTCCATCCTTATTTGCGACGATCTTGTCCGTGCGGGGAACTGGAAAACGTCGTTACAATATTGCTATGGGCAATCGAGGTCAGTTTGGATATCGCTTCCACCCGCCGGGTAAGGCGCGCCCACCGGACTCGATCCAGGAAGTTAATCGCCCTTCCTCAACACGAATCTGTCGACCCATGCGCACTATCGGCAGCAGTCCAGTCCGGCCCATCTCATACGCTCGTTGGAGAGACACACCGAGGCGGTCCGCGACCTCCTGCATAGTGAGCATTTGGATTCGCGAGGGAGCGGCGCTTTGATTTGTTCTCATAGGGGAGGTGCTCATGGGACATTTATACTCGCTTTCGAAATTTCAGCCAAATGTAGCGATCGAAGGGCCAAGCCGACGAAGGCGGCCAATACTCTGGGGGGGTCTCTTGGCGAGAAACGACGGTGTTCTACCTCACCCGACATCGGAGCTAAGGCGTGTGTGCCAAATGTGTGCCGGCTCGGCAAAACTCGGCCAAATGCATCAACGCTCAGCAGGAGCAAGGATCGTCGCAAGACGTTGATTCAAAGAATACTTAGCGAATACAGCCGTCCTCGGACAACATCAGCCAAAGATGGCAAAAACGGATTCGTAATCAGCAGGTCGCCGGTTCAAGCCCGGCGGGTGGCTCCATGGAATCAATCACTTCCCGTCCCGGCTCCAAAAATCGTTGTTCAAAATTGTTCAATTGGCCGGCCGTTCTGTCTTAGGCGGCCGTTTTAGTAGCGAGTCGAGCGATTCAACCGCGGCACGGACGCTTTCGGGCACTTCCTTGATGTAGTGTTCAAGAGTCGTCTTTGCCGTCGTGTGCCGGAGGTGGGCCTGGACGTCCTTCACGGATGCAAATTGCGCCATGTGGGTCGAGCAGGTCCGGCGGAGGACTTGGTGGTTAATACCGGCCAGCCCGATCCGTTTGCCAGCAGACTGTAGGACCCGCTTCAGGTAGTTGTTGGTGGAAATGGCCGTTCCCCTGTCTGAAGGAAACACGAAGGCCTCTGGATGGGTGCCTTCACTATTTGACCTCCACCAATCGAGCTCCGCGGCGAGGGATGAAGGCATCCACACGAACGACTTGCTGGCTTTGGTCTTCGTCGCACCTTCGTGCCCGTCGACGACGCTGGAGTCCACTCTGATCCGATGACATTCGACGTCGTTCCATCGCAGTGCGAACAGTTCGCCGGGTCGAAGCCCAAGGATCAGGAACATCCTGACGATCAGACGGTCGCGATTCGACAGAGCCGCTAAGAGAGATGGGACCTCGTCCTCGTCCAGATGGCGTTCGCTCTTCTCTTTCGAAGACGGAGGAACGATCAACCGCCGTGCAGGATTCTTCTCGATGTAATCGAGTTCGAGAGCTTCATTCAGTATTGACTGCAGGTAGACTCTCACCTTCGAGAGCACGCTGTGCGAATAGCTCGGCGCAAGCTCGTTCAGGTAGGTCTGAAACACGAACTTGTTCAGGTCTTTCAGAGGAACATCTCCGAAGCGTTTGAGGATATAGTTCTCGATGAAACGCTTCGTCTTCGGCCGGCTCGCCTGCTTCCAAAGTTGCTCTTTCAGCGGCAGGAACCGCTCTTGATAGAACCACCGTAACGTGACTTCTGGGGACGCGGCGCCGGGAGTATGACAAACGCGTTCGATGATTCCGCGCAGCTTTTCCCTCGCCTGCTGCCTGGTCATCGCGGTCTTCAAACCAAGCGTCACGGACTTGTGTGCGCGCTTCTCGCCGTCTGGCAATTGCTGATAAACGTAGTAGTACCCACGCCATTTCTTGACGTGTTTTCCTACTTCCTCGACTCGTCCTTTCTGGTACCTCTCCCGTCCCATACGCCGGCCGACCGATAGCAATAAGCTTACCTGATCCGGCGTCAGGCGTGTCATTTGGTAAGCGCCTGCTTGAGGTGTTTAAGAATAAACTGCTCGACATCCCCGGCACGGAAACGCGTGATGTCGCCGACGCGAACGCATGGAAGGAAAGGCCTTCTTCGAGTTACGTGGTCAGACACCCATCCCCTGCTTACGCCGAGCCACTGGGCCACTTCGTTCGCTGTCAGAAGTCGCTCTCTTCGCCCCGGTGTCCCACCCGTGACGAGTTCATGTCTTCCAATGCCAATTTCATGACTTAGAGAGCCTGGTGTCATCAAGTCGATACCCCTAACCTATCTTTTCCTGGTGCAAGATCCACCTACTGTCGAGGAGACTTCGTGCCGCCAGAATCTTACAGAGAAGCTGAACCTTCGCTATTTCGGTACGTTTGTAAGGAACTCGCTGCTTTGAGGCTCTCAGTTAGTGGGGGCAGTAGCTGGAGAAAGTCCGCGAAACGATTTCGGAGCTGAGTGCCCGGGGGAGCCTTCCACTCAGCATCACGAGGCGGGGACTCCGGCAAGTTGAGCGAATCCAGGCTGCTCGTGAGCAGCACTATTCGACCGCCCCCAGTCTTCTGTTCGGCGCGAGGCCGCTTATCGTCTGCGGGATGCCGGTGAAACGGCCTCCCGCCCGGCGTCTCGTTCACCGGCGCCACAACGGCCGTTTCTTCCTCGAAATTGCGGCGCATCCCGACTACGGATTGCCGTACGGTCAGGACCGGCTCGTTCTGATCTGGGTGGCGACTCTGGCCATCCGGCAGCAGAGCCGTGTTGTACGGTTCAACTCCGCCGCCCGGATCTTCGAAGAATTCGATCTCCCTCTCGATGGCCCGCACTACCGGAGAATGATGGAGGGCTTCCGGCGCATCTTCACCAGTACGATCTTCTTCGGCGCCGCAGACGGACGGCCCGACACGATCGAAAGCGCCCGCGTCCATTTCTTCGACTCCCTCGACCTGTGGTTTTCACGGGTTGACCCTCGTGCGGAGCAGGAGAATGTCGTCACGCTGAGCGACGCATTCTGGTGCGAACTGCGACAGCACCCGATCCCCATTCAAAGGGACGCAGTTCGTGCCTTCGCCGCCTCGCCCGGTTGCCTGGACCTGTACCTCTGGCTTCGCTGGCGAACCTTTCGGCTGCACACTACCCACGTCGTCCCCCTCATTGGCCGACGAGGCCTAGCGGAACAGCTTGGCTTCGACGAGTATGGACGCGAGCGTGATCTCCGGCGGATGCTCGATCGCTGGCTGAGTCGGATTCGTCTGGTGTGGCCTGAATGCCCCTGCCGATTAAGTAGCATCGGCCTCGCGCTTGTCCCCTCCCGAATTCCACAGCGACCTGTGGATTAATCTGGTTTTCCACGTTATTGTTGTCGCGCCCGGCCAACGCAGAATCAGCGTCTTGAGCCGCTCCGGTTCGTTATTCTTGTCGCGGGCAGTCGTTATTCTTGTCGCGGGATCTGGCTGCAGTGGATTGATATGACAGAGTTTACATGGGGCACCAAGAAGTTCTTTCCCTGAAGAATACATCCCTGTAGTCGGGGTGTTCGCTCTGTGGAAAAGTGCCCGATGAAAAAAATCTCGAATCCGCGGTAAGGTTCCGCCTCGCCCAGGTCTCTTAATTCATGTACGGCAAATTGAATCGAGAAACTGAGCACCATCGCAATGAAACCTGTCCTGACACTGTGCTTCTGCCTTGTAGAAGTGAGCTTCGTTGCTGCGTTCGGCGCCCCGAAAGCCCCATCGAAGAACCCTGATGAGCTTTTGAAGGAAGCCGACCGGCTGGCCTGGATTAAGAACTGGACGCGAGCGGAACCTCTGTTCCGCGCGGCCGAAGCCGGCTACCACAAGCGCGGCGACCGCCGGAACGAACTCTACGCACACATTGGGCGGTTGCGGGGTGAACTGCCGAGTCTTCCGCTGCTGGTGGTTTCAAACGAACTCGGAGATGACTTGGAGTCACCTCTGGTTCAGGGCGATCCGCGACTCCGGCTCCGTTGCCTGACCGTGAAAGGCGATGTCGACATGGACGTCGATACAGACATTGCCACCGACGATTGGGAGCAGGCCCGGACGGTTGCGGAGCAGCTTGGCGACCGGCAATGGGTCTCGCGAACGAACGGCGAACTCGGGATCCTCGCCTTCTTGCGTGGCGATCCGTCCCAAGCTCTCAGGCTCGTTTACGGCGCGCTGGTGTCAGCGAAGGCCTCGCGCGACCTCGGAGCCGAGATTCGCTACCTGACCGTCCTCGGTCGCGGAATGGCCGAAGTAGGTAACACTGAGCAGGGGCTGAAGCTCATCGACCAGGCGATAGCATTGGTGGCCGGCGAACCAGACCTGAAAGACCCGCTCCTCCAGTGGTCAAACAAGGCTGATGTACTCGAGATGATGGGCCGAACCAGCGATGCGGAGAAATTGATCCGCACGGCGATTGATGTGGCGCAGCGCGACGGAGCAGAGGGCTATGACGCCGCCTTGAGCGTCAGCCTCGCCAGGGTCTACATGGATAGGGGCGACTTCAAGAGCGCCGTGCCGATTCTTGCCGACGCGAAGCGCCGGGCCAAGCAGGTCGATGGCATGAGACTTGTGTCCGAGGCCGATTTGGCGCTGTCGAAATGTTACGAAAAGATTGGAAATCTGAATCGTGCCCGGGATGCGAGCGCCGAGGGTGTCCGAATCAGTCAGCGCCTGGGTGATAAGTCACAATTGCCGCCCTTACTCGGGCAACTCGCGAAAATGGAGGCAACCATGGGCCATGTGGCCAGCGCCGAACATATCTACGAGCGAGGAGAAGACGTCATCGCTGGACTCCTTGTCAGCTCAAGCAGCCCCTCTGCCAAGGCTTCTCTCGCAGGGACTCTCAGCCAGGTCTATCTCGGGCACTTCAGCCTAGAAGCGTATCAGCGGCACAATGCCGCACGAGCATATACCGTTATCGAGGAAGTGCGGGGAAGGTCGACCGCCGACACGCTAAGATCGAGGCACACCGCGACCGTGACGCCGGCGGAACGAAGAATCCAGAGCACCATTAGCCATCTGCAGTACCGCTTGATGCAGACTTCGAACCGGCAAGCCCGCCGCTCGCTTCTGGACCAGATCTTCACTCAGGAGGAGGCTCTCGGACCCGAGCAAACCAAGGCACACACGACTCAACCCTTCGGTCCACCGGCCAGTCTGCGGACGGTACAACAGAGCTTAAACGGGGACGAAGCTATCATCGAGTACGTCCTGGACGAGCCGCGCTCCTCCGCTGTCGTTGTCACTCGCGAGACGATACAGGTAACAGGACTTGCCGCCCGCGCGAAGATCGAATCCCTCGCCAGTCAATTACTCGGAGGTGTTTCACACGGAGGGGACGCGAAAACCAGCCGGGCATTTCTCTTCGATGCGATTCTGGCGCCTCTACGTCTTCCTTCGACAGTTCGCGCCGTAATCGTGATGCCGGACGGAGCGCTGAACGATATTCCGTTTGAGATCCTTGGACACGGCGATGACATGTTGTTGAAGCACGTGTCCGTCTCTTACGCGCCTTCGAGCACCGTCCTGGCGCTTCTGCGAGGCCGGCCCCATTCGCCAGTTCGGTCGCTGCTAGCTGTTAGCGGCGGTTCCGAGAAGAAGGTACCGACGGAGCTTGCCGCGATCACGACCCGAGGGGTCTACGATGTCGATTTTCAAAAGCTGCCTCCGCTCACGGCGGCTAACGACGAGGTGGCCGATGTCGCAGACGCGCTCAACGAACGGGCTATCGTTCTGCGCGGTTCGCAGGCGAACGAAGCCAACTTCAAGAGTCTCCACTTGAGTGATTACCAAGTCATCCACTTCGCCGTCCATGGCGTCACTAGCGCAAGGTATCCGGACCGTTCCGCGCTTGTGCTTCGGCCAAGCCCCAACGGAACCGAGGACGGTCTTCTGCAAGTCCGGGAAATTCGTCAGTTGCGCTTGAACGCGGAATTGGTGACACTCTCGGCATGCAATTCCAGTTTGGGAAAAATCAAAGGCGAGGAAGGGGTCGACAATCTCGTCCAGGCCTTCCTCGTTGCGGGTGCGAAATCGGTCGTGGCAACCCTTTGGGCCGTAAATGATGAGTTCACCCGGGGATTCATGGCTCACTTCTACAAAGAACTTGCCGGTGGACTCACCGTGGCTGATGCACTACGGCAGACCAAGCTGGGAGTCATCCATGACTACGGTTCGAGACAAGCCAGTCTGTGGGCCGGATTTGTCGTCTACGGCGACGGATTGAGGAAAATTCAATGACGCCGAATGATCGACGACTCACCAAGGAGGATCGGTTATCGATACTCCACCGGGTGGCGCAGCTCGTATCCGACAAATTGTACGACGAGCGCCTCAATGGTGTCGATTGGCAAGTCGCCGTTGCCGACGTCCGCGATCGCGTCGCCGCCGCGGACGACCCTACGGAATTCGAGCAGCGGATCAACGACCTTCTGCGCAGGCTAAATGTCAGCCACCTGGGTTTCTTTCGGAGTTCGGGCCAGCATGCTACCGGGAAGCAAACCATCGGTGTGACTTTCATGGAAGACCGGGAGCTGAATCCTGCTCGCTGGGTCTTCCAGGACGTACACGAACATAGCCCGGCGGCGGGAGCCGGTATTGAGCGCGGGTGGACACTGATCGCTGTGAACGGTCAGGAGGCGATCCCACCCACGCAACCGGCCTTCAATTTTCAATCTGCGAATCGGCTCGAAGTCCTCGACCGTGAGATGCGCTCTGTGTGCGTGACCATCGAGGTTCCGAAGTCGAAAAAACGCGCGAAACCCTTCGCGGAATTTCCGCCGGTCAGCGCCCGCGATCTCGGCGATGGCGTAATGCTGCTCAAAGTTAGCCACTTCCCTGGAGTCGTCGGCATTGAAGTGGCGCAGGCGATCTCGCGCGAACTCGATGCTCTGAATCCTCGGAAGTTGGTCATTGACCTTCGCGGCAACACCGGCGGAGGACTTGGTTGCCTCCGGCTAATGAGCCTGCTAGTGCCTGGCCGGAGGCCGGTCGGATACACTGTAACGAGAAGATCGTTCAGTCGTGGCGTAGACGTAGACCGGCTTATTCGATTCAATCGGATTCCGAAGAACCGTCTCGAATGCCTTCCTTTATTTCCACGCTTCGCGTTCCGCGACAAGTCGGTGGTGATCGAGACCGAGGGTCTTGGCGATAAGTTGTTTCACGGGTCCGTTGCGATACTCCTCAATGAACACTCGGCAAGCGCCACAGAGATGGTCGCCGCTTTTGCAGCGGAGACGAAGTCCGCCGTCCTCATAGGTAAGAAGACACCCGGCCGGGTTACTGGCGCCAAGTCGTTTCCGGTTTCGCACGGTTACCGATGTGCGATCCCGGTGGCGCGATACGTAACCTGGGGCGGGACTGCATTGGAAGGAATCGGCGTCGCTCCCGATGTCTCGGTCGACGAGACAGTGGCAGGGCTTAGATCCGGACGAGATCAGGCGCTGCTGGTCGCAGAGGAGATGCTTGCCCAACTTGACCCTACGAATCATCTTGCCCAAGGCTTGTAATTCAGCCGTCGTTTTAGACTCCGAAGCACGTCAAACATCATTCCGCCTTTCCCGCTCGCGTGATCGTCTCAGGACGACCCTCGCCGTCAAGGGTCCGCATGGCCGCGAGCTCGCGCCCTTGACTGCTTCGTCCCGTCCCCGATCGGAGCCTCGTCAAGCGGGAAAGGTCGGCTGCGAAACGATTTGGTGGGTAACAGCGCCCCAGTGCCGAGGATTACATGACACAAGCCGACATCCGGGGAGTAATGCGGAACGGTTGTCCGCGTACTTCACGGAGTGAAGACTGAACCCCGATCAGCCGTTATACGTCTAAATTCAGCCAGAACAGCTCGATAGCTATCTTTCGTGTGCCACTCGCGTGCCGCAGCCGCGGAAGTTTTTCTATGGCACGATAAGTCGGCCAGATCGTACGGCGCGGTGCCCGTAAGCTATCGACAAGACAGTTGTTGGGCCGATCAGAGAAAGGCGGCGTGTGACTGGACAGTATCAGAAACCGGGCTAAAATGTGATTTCGAGCTTGATCAAAACGGCGGTTTGGCTCGGCGTGGTGGCTAGCTTGGTTGGGTGCATGAAGGCCTCTCCTGAAGCAGTGAAGGTCAACGGCGGAATCAACGTTCATCTTGAGGCTGACCTGGATGTCGGCTTCGGCAAAGCGAAAGCAACACCGAAGAAGGCGACAAAGGCAGCGAAGTCCAAGAAGACGGCGGTAACAACGAGGGCAAGAACCGTGAAAGGAAAAGGAGCAATGAACACTTTAATCAATGCAGTAACGAAAAACGGTGGGCAGGGCATGATCGGTGCAGGAGAGATGCGCCCAACCGAGAGCTAGCATTCAACGTCACAGCAAGACCGCTGGATCAAGAGCACGACCAGTGGGTTCAAATCCCTCCTCTCCTGCCAGAATGTCGCAGAGGAGAGTGTCGCGGAACGCCGACACGGGAGCGCAGAAGAAGAGACCGGGCTGCTGCGCCGACATCTGATTGAACGAGTGCCGATCTCGAAGATCTGCGAGGAAGCGGGACTGGCCCCCAGCCTGTTCCACCGCTGGCAGGAGCAGTTGTTCGGCAACGCCGCACTGGCTTGGGAAGCACGGCGGCCGGAACGCCGGCAGGACCAGCAGCGGATCGAGAAGCTGGAAGCGAAGATCCGCCAGAAGGACGAAGTTCTGGCTGAGCTGATGGCGGAGCACGTTGCCCTAAAAAAAGAGTTTGGGGAACTCTGAACGGTTGCTGGGTGGAGCCGGACGTCCGCGACGCAGTGGTGGACTTCATGCGCAAGTGGTCGGAGAGAACCGGACTGCCCGTCGATCGTTTGTTGCACTGGCTGGGGCTGAGCGTGGGCAAATATTATGACTGGCGCCAGCGCTACGGCAAAACCAACCAGCACAACGGCTGGGTTCCCCGCGATTTCTGGCTGGTCGACTGGGAGAAGCAGGCCATCCTCGATTTTCAGCAGCGGTATCGGCTGGAGGGCTACCGGCGCCTGACTTACATGATGATCGATGGCGACATCGTGGCGGTCAGTCCTTCCAGCGTGTTCCGCGTGCTGCGTGATGCCGATCGGCTGACTCGCTTCCCGCGCCAGCCTTCGCGCAAGGGCACGGGCTTCGAGCAGCCGCTGCAGCCGCACGAGCACTGGCATATCGACATCGCGCACATCAACATTCACGGCACCTTTTATTACCTGTGCGCGGTGCTGGACGGGGCCAGCCGCTACATCGTGGACTGGAGCCTGCGCGAATCCATGCGCGAGCCGGAAGTGGAGATGCTGCTGCAGCGGGCGCGCGAGCGCTTTCCTGACGCTCACCCGCGGGTCATCTCCGACAACGGGCCGCAGTTTATCGCCAAAGACTTTAAGGAATTCATCCGCATTTCCGGCATGACTCATGTGCGCACCGCGCCGTATTATCCGCAGTCGAACGGGAAGATGGAGCGCTGGAATCAGTCCATCAAGAGCGAATGCATCCGGCCGGGCGTGCCCCTGTCGCTGGAGGATGCCCAGCGCCTGATCGCGCAGTACATTCATGTGTACAACGAGCAGCGGCTGCACAGCGCGCTCGGCTACGTGACGCCGAAGGACGTGCTGGAAGGACGGCGCACGCAGATCCATGCCGATCGCGATCGCAAGCTGGAAGCGGCTCGCCGGCAGCGCGAGCAAGCTGCTCGCGAAAAGGCTGCAGCTTGTCTGCAGGAAGAAGTTGCGTCGCCGATAAGCTGTGTATCAGGTGAAACGGAAGCAGGCTCTGCGGGGACGCAACCATACCGAGGGATAGCCTGATGAACTCATCGAGACGATGATCACGGGCGGACGTTCCAAGGACGCCGCCCACTTACTAACATCGGATCGAAAGATTCTTATGCCTTGAAAATCCCCGCCCGAAGGGCGGAATCTCTCCCCTTCGGTCAGGCTTCGGCCTCGGTTTCACGCTGAACCAAAACAGAAGCTGTTGAACCGTCGTTGCCAACGCCGCAACCTCGTTGAACTCGCCGTAGCACGAACACGTCGAAATGAACAATGTCCTCTGACGGTCTAGTCGCGCCCTGGTTTTGCACGATATCGCATGGACGCCCTCGAAGAGACTGTTGGACGCGTCCGCAATATCGTCAAGCGCCGCGATGCCGGCGGGATGTGCTGCTGCAAACTGACGAATCCGTTCTCATTAGGACCTTGTACTGTGGGCACGATTCTAGCGCCTCACGATGACTTGACTAGCTTCTCTCCGTGAACAAGAACGGGCGCAGAGCCGATCTGTAATAATGCGAATCGAGCTAGCCTATGAGTGATACTTGTTATGCCTGCGGGCAGACGGCGACGTCGGATGAACACGTCCCACCCAAATGCATCTTCCCGGAGTTCAAGGACGCTCACGTAGACTACCGCAAGAACCTCATCACGGTCCGTTCTTGCGACGCACACAATACGGCGAAATCCCACGACGACGAGTTCCTGTGGTTCGCACTCGTCATTTACATCAACAACAATAAGGCTGGGAACGATCACTTCTTCTCCAAAACCATGCGTGCCGTGACGCGCACGCCAACAACGTTCCAGAAGATGGTCGAGGACGCATTTCCTGTCGCCGGCACGCCAGGAGCCGGCGCGGCACTGCAGTTCGATCGGTCACGCTTCGACCATGAGATCGAGATGATCGCGCGGGCATTGTACTACTACCACACCGGGAATATCCTGACTGAGAACCTGCGCGTCGAGTCCCCGGCATTTCACATTGGCGAAGGCCACCTCTTGTCACCCGATCCCCAAGCGCAGATGATTGCTGATGGTGTTCGCGGGTTCGTTGGCCCCAACACCGCGTTCGAGGGCCAAAACCCGGACATCTTCAAGTACCGGTTCCGCAACGAGTCGGTCTTCGCCGCTGAAATGCTTTTCTACGAAAACTTCCAAGTAGTAGCCACAACAATCCCACAAGCCCCAGAGCCCACGACCGCCAGTACGTAACGGGATCGGCGCAGCGTCCGCGCAGTCTGGCGCAAGTTCGTTTACAAGCGCAAGTCTTCAAGCGTCGATGAACTAGTCGGTCTCGACGACCTCGAAGTCGACGAGGTAGTGCTGCACGAACCGGTCCGGCGTCAGGTTCGTGTTCTTGAGAAGATCCTCGCAGTACCCGGCGAGCTGCTTATCCGGGTGACCGGACTCGCTCAACGCCGTGATGATCTTCCGAGCCTCACCGATCAACTGGTCAAGCTTCGCGAGCGTAAGCGCCTTCGTCCCCGTCGGCACAGATTTCTTCGTGGCCGTCACGTTCGGGTGAATCGAGACGCGCACACCCGTCATCTTCGGGTACGTCTCCTTGAACCAGTTCTCGGACACGAGAAGCTGGCCGTGCTGACTCTTGGTCATCGCGTTCGCCGCCATCTTCCGGCTCTTCGCCTCCATAATGAGACCGACCTCAGTCGAGATGAGCCAGAGCAAGTCCGGACCCTTCCCGTACGTCTTCTCGGGCCGGCTCGTCTCGAACCCAAGCATGGTCCCGAGATCAGCCATCGCCTGCTCGAACTGGTTACTACTCGAATTTGGGACGAGCAAGGCGACCGTCTCCTCGAATTGCGCGAGGTACCCACGCTTGTACCGGAAGGGCTTGAGCTGCTTTACCATGCCCTGCGCTTGCGGCCCCGGCAAGACGACCTCGACCTTCGGTGCGCCGACAGGCGGGCGGCACAGGTTCTTGTTCTCCGCGAACGCTCGCTGTTGGAGTTCGAGCGCGTGGTCTTTCTGACCCCAGTCCAGGGCGATGCGCGCCGCGAACTGGAGGAGCCACCCGCGCTCGGGACTCTCGATGGACTGACTATCGCACTGCTTTGTGAGCTTCGCGATGGCCTGCTCGTGGTACCCGTCACGCCAGAGATGGAGTGCTTGGCGTTCTGCTGCGGCACGGTCGATCTGTTCCTTCTGGATCGCGATGTTGAACGTGAGGTCCGCGAGGGTCTCGGCGTGATACTTCACCCAGTCCTTCTCCCGGCTGAAGCAACGATTGATCGTGTCCATGAAGTCTTTGGACTCGACGATGCTTTTGCTGATCTCGATGCCCATTTCGAGTTGGGAGTACGTGCTCGTCGTCAGGAACTTCAGGTTCGCGTCCTTGCCGAGCCACGACACGAGGTCCTTTCCTAGGACGATGATGACGCAGTAGTCGCCGGGGCCTCGCGCGGCACGACCCATGCCTTGCTCAATCTTCTGGGCGATGGCGCGACTGAGGGCTGCTGCGCCGGCGAAGACGTTCGCGCGGTGCAACTCGTACTCGCCGACGGCCTTCGGGAGGCCGCTCATCACGAGGAGACGGCAGGCGCTGTTGGGCAGGTCGATCCCGTCGTACCGGTTCGCGAGGGCGAGCGGCCCGTACGACTTCCCATCCACGAGGTCCTGGACCTTCGCTTCGACGGCATCAGCGTTCTCCGGGACTTCCGCGACGGCGCTCCACGCCTCCGCCGCCTTGCCGGAGGGCACGAGAATGACGGTGCTCAGCTTCTTCTTCGCGGAGTTCTCGCAGAGCTTCCGGATCGTCGCGTACACGTCCGTGACCTTGAACCCGAGGAGTTCGGGGACGATGATCATGCGTTCGCTCACGCCTGCGAGGGACTTTGAGGAGAGCGGCGCGAGGAGTGCGTCGGGCGTCGCATCGAACGTCCGGATGATCTCGCTATCGTCCGGTATGGTTGCTGACATGAAGACGCGGCGCTTGCATGTCGCGAAAGACGGTATCAGGTCCACGAGGGGAAGGATGGGCGTGACGACGACCGCCTTCCGGTCGATGAAGCAGTGACAACAGTTGAGGCTATCGCGGAGCAACGGCCACTGGTACTCGTACAGCTTCGCGTTCGCCTTCAGGACGCCCTGCGCCTCGTCGAGTTTCTGCAGCCAGTTCCAGTAGGGGACTTCGAGCACGCTGTAGTCCGTGCCGCCGACAACGTCATCGAACGTGCCGAGCTGCCCGACCTCCTTGAACGCGACACGGAACATGCCCGTGAGGGTCGCGTACGCCTCGCCGGGTGCCTCGCGGGCCGCCTTGATCGAGAACTGGTCCCGCAAAATGCCCGAGCCGACGTGGGCGTCATCCACGATGATCCCACCGAGCTTGAGCACCCCCTTGCCTTGGACGCCGAACTTGCTGTACCCGTGAAAGAGCGCCGCGTATGTCGCTACCATCACGCTCTTCCCGTTCACAAAGTCATCAGGAAAGGTCTTCTCGTACGGGACGGCAGGGATGCTGTACTCCGCAGCCTTCCGGAGCGTCTGCGCGACGAGATGGTTGTTCGGGCAGAGGAACACGACGGGCTCCGCCGTCTCGTTGAGGATGGACTGCGCGATCAACAGGCCTACGAGGGTCTTCCCACCGCCCGTGTGGAGTTTGACGACGTGATCCGGCTTCGCGCGGTCAGCGAACCACGCGTTCAGTACCTCGGTCTGGCTACCGTACAGGTCTTTGATCTCCGCCTTTTTGGGCAAGCGGCGAAAGATCTCCACCGGGTCAACGACGGGCGGTTGTTTCTTCGCATCTCGGAGTTTGTTGAAATCCAATGGCATTCGTAACCTCTGCGCGAACGGTTCAAAAGAACGATCAGGAAATTGGAGTTGGTTCGGAAAGGGACATTTTATCGTCTTCTCGCGCAATAAACAGGAATCACAGCCTGTGCTTCGGGCGTTTGTCGAAACATTCTGGTACAGTCTTGCTTGATGGCTGTCGAGTATGACGAGATCGGAATCTGGTCAGAAGTCAAGCTGGCCATCGTGCGCGAGTACGCCGCCGCGTACTCGAAAATCATGGAAGGAACCCGTCGAGAACGCTTTGGCCGGATGCGTTGGATCTACATCGACGCGTACGCCGGTCCCGGCTACCACCTCAGCAAGACAACGGGCGCGACGGTCGAGGGGAGCCCGCTCATCGCGCTCAACACGGAACCGCCGTTTCACGAGTACCATTTCATCGACACCGAACCTGCCAGAGCGCAGCAGCTACGCGCGCTCGCGAGCGATCGGCAGGACGTGTATACGTACACGCAAGACTGCAACACCGTCCTCGTTCGTGACGTCTTCCCGCGCGCGAAGTACAGCGACTACCGCCGAGCCCTCTGCCTGCTCGATCCGTACAACATCAACCTGACCTGGGAGGTGATCGAGGCTGCCGGCCAGTCGAAGTCCATCGAGATCTTCGTGAACTTCATGATCATGGACATCAACCGCAACGCACTCCGGCGGAATCCGTCAAAATCAGTAAAGAGCAAGGTTGAGCAGATGACGCGGTTATGGGGCGACGATTCCTGGCTGGACGCAGGATATGACCAAGTCCCGACGCTTTTTGACGAGGAGGTGCCGGTCAAGGTGTCCAACGAGCGGTTCGCCGAAGCGTTCCGTCAGCGGCTGATCAAGAAGGCAGGATTCAAGCACGTGCCCAAACCCATGCCGATGCGGACCAAGAACAACGCCGTGATCTACTACCTCTACTTCGCGTCACAGAACGACGCGGCACTGAACATCGTCACGGACATTTTCAAGAAGTACGGGCAACGCTGACAATGGCTGAACACACGACAATCGAGTGGACGGACGCAACATGGAACCCCGTGCGCGGGTGCACGAAGATCAGCCCCGGCTGCAAGAACTGCTACGCGGAACGCTTCGCCGAGCGGTTCCGCGGCGTCAAAGGACACCCGTTCGAACAAGGATTCGACCACCGACTCGTGCCGGGCAAGATCGGCGAACCACTGCGGTGGAAGACGCCACAGCGGATCTTCGTGAACAGCATGAGCGACCTCTTCCACGAAAAGGTGCCCCTGGAGTACATCAAGGACGTGTTCGACGTGATGAACCGCGCCGACTGGCACCAGTACCAAGTCCTCACGAAGCGAGCGGAACGACTCGAAGAGCTCAGCCGCGAGTTGCCGTGGGCTCCGAATATTTGGATGGGAGTCAGCGTCGAGAACAAAGACTACCTCTGGCGAATCGATCATCTTAGACGCACGAAGGCGCACATCAAATTCCTCTCGATCGAACCATTGATCGGGCCGCTCGGCAAGATCAACCTACGCGGCATCGACTGGGTCATCGCTGGCGGAGAATCAGGACCCCGCGCACGACCAATGGACGCGTCATGGGTCCGGAACGTTCGGGACCAATGCGTGCGGGCCGGCGTCTCGTTCTTCTTCAAGCAATGGGGCGGCGTGCAGAAAAAACGGCACGGTCGCGAGCTAGAAGGACGCACATGGGACGAGATGCCCGAACTCGTCACGATCTCCTAAAAGTTTGATGTTTAGTGCTCGGTAGCGTCGTCATGCTGTGAGCACTATTTGAGGACTATTAAGGTTTGCGGGAGTCCAGCTTGTGAAAACTCCTTGTGTTTTGATCGCCAGATCAAGGCCACAAAAACGCTATCATCTGTACTTTCAAATGATTGCGAGCTTTCCAGGCTGGACGTCACCGTTGGTGCAGGAAAGTGGACTGACTGCTGGTCAGCCGCCTATCTTCAAATTTCAGTTCTCCAACGATTCCGGCGTGTGCCACCCATGTGCGAGGCAAAAGGCGAGTTGCTTCGAAACCTGCCATATCCACCCAATCTGCTGAATTAAATGGTGTCACCTTTCTTATGCCCATAGGGACCGAGAAACGCGTTTGTGGAACGTGCGCCAATGGAGCGTTCCCTAGGGACCGACACCATGATGTCCCAGACCTCGATCCGGTCCTCTCACTATCAAAAAGAATCGGCCGGCCCAGACGCGGAGAATCGAGCTTCAACTTCGGTGGCCGGTGGCGGGCATGCGGAAGATTGTCGTTTAGCCGTGCCACCATGAGAAGACTCAATTCGCTTCGTCAAGGTGGAGAAACGGTGCACCGGCCAACTTCCCGTCGCCTATCAGGTAGCTGGCAAGTATAGGGTTGGCTCAACGGTTACCACCGACCCACCTCTCGTGGCCGAACGCCACTGGGTGTGGAATCCGGGCGAAGGCGAACAGGATTCCGGGGTGAAGGCGAACAGCGTTCCGGGGTGATTCCGAACATGATTCCGGGATGAAGGCGAACAGGATTCCTGGCGGAAGCCGACCAGTTTTTGGCGCACCCCGGAATGGTGTTCGGCTTGGCCCGGAATGATTTTCCCAGGTAGCGGCGCTGGACATCAACGCCGGTTAGCGACCATTCCAGAGGGAGGGCCCATTGCCGGCCAGGAGAATGTCTATGTAATGTGCCCGCCGGCGTTATGTGGCCGACCGCGTGGTGAATCCCAGAAGCCGTGGGCCACCCTCCGGGCGAGGGAACATAACAAGCGGCCCCGCGTGCGATGATCTCCTGAACCTCCCCCATAGAGAGGAGATTTTCGTGCTTGACCGCTACTTCATCCGCCCGACGACCGTCGATCGGATTCACTCGTCCTGGATCGGTGACGCTATCGAACGGTACGTCAGTTGGCTCGCCGAACAAAACTACGCCGCCCGCAGCATCTTCATCCGCGTACCGCTGCTGATCCGATTCGGGGAGTCTGCTCAGCGCGCCGGAGCTAAGACGCTGGCGGATCTCCCGGCTTATGTCGAGCCGTTCGTGCATACCTGGCTGGGGCAGTACGGAAAGCAGCACTCGGAGGTGCAACGCCAGGCTGCAGTGCGGAGCCTCCGTGGTCCTATCCAACAGATGCTTCGCCTCACCGTGCCGCAGTCGTGCGATTCCGATGCCGGAGTGCCGGACGCATTCGCAAGCATGGTCCCAGGATTCTTCGAGTTGTTACGGCGGGAACGAGGGCTGCGCGAAACGACCATTGTCCAGTACCGTCACTATCTTCGGCGCTTCGAGGATTACCTGGGAAGAGTCGATCGGCCATTGCTTCCGGACCTGCCCCCTTCCGTGGTCGCCGACTTCATCACGGAAAGTGGTGAAAGCATCGACGCTCGCTCCGTTCAGAGCCTCTGTAGCATTCTCAAGGTCTTTTTCCGCTATCTGTACCGCGCTTCTCTGCTGCCCCGGGATCTCAGTAAGGCAATCGAGTCACCACGCCGATATCGATTCGCGAACCTGCCGCGCTCGATCTCCTGGGCCGAAGTCGAACGCATGTTGCAGAGTGTGGACCGGCGGAATGCGGTTGGCCGCCGTGACTACGCGGTCCTCTTGCTCTTGACGACCTATGGGCTGCGCGGGCGGGAGGTCGCAGCCCTGACCCTTGACGACATCGATTGGAAACACAATCGACTGCACGTCGGCGGACGCAAGGCGGATCACTCGACAGCATACCCTCTGGCCGCGACGGTAGGCGAGGCGATCCTCGATTATTTGAGAAACGGCCGCCCCGAGACGGATCAGCGGGCGGTCTTTTTTGAAGCGTATGCGCCACACGAAGCTCTTACGCGTGTGGCAATCACGATGCGCGCCAAACATTACCTACGCAAGGCTGGTATCCGTGTTTTCCGACCCGGCTCGTACACTCTACGGCACGCATGCGTTCAACGCCTTGTCGATGCGGGACTGTCATTCAAGACGATAGGAGACTTCGTCGGCCACCGGACGCCTGACGCCACCAAGATCTACGCCAAGGTCAATCTGAAGGCGTTGCGCGAGGTCGCCCTGGGCGACGGCGAGGAGGTTCTGTGAAAGGCTCACCGAAAGGTCCATTGGCCGATAGCATCGAACGGTACCTGGCGCACAAGCACTCGTTGGGAAAACAACTGACGAAAGTGGGCGCCATGCTTCAGTTGCTGGACAGCTACTTGCTTGGCCGTGGCGTTCCGAACGAACGGCAGATTACATCTGCCGACCTCGAAGCTTTCATCGCCTCACGGCCCCGTCCATCGCCTCGCAGCTACAACGGCTTCGTCGGCGCGATCCGAGGGCTTCTGGATTGGATGGTCGTCCACGAGATCCTGACAGAGTCGCCCCTGCATTGCGAGAGTCGGCGCGTGACTCCGCTCGCCAAACCGTTTCTTTTTAGCCCGGCTGACGCCCGTCGCCTGCTGGAAGCTGCCAGCGAACTGCCAAGCAATCCCCGCGCGCAACACCGCGGAGAAGTCTACAGGATAATCTTCGCCGTGTTGTATGGCCTCGGACTTCGTGTCGGAGAAGTGTCCCGGCTGTGCCGGAAGGACGTCGATTTCGACCGCCAGGTGCTGATCATTCGACAGACGAAGTTCGGGAAGGATCGACTGGTCCCATTCGGACCGAAAATGGGATGCGCCCTCAAGGCGTACGCGGAAGGTGAGGAATCGCGGTTTGGACTGATGCCGCCGGACGGAGCCTTTTTCTCGTTCGATCGGCGAAAGCGAAGGCCGATCGGCACCAACACCATCAGTTGGACGTTCCACAAGCTGCTTCCCGCACTTGAACTGAAAGTCCCGACGGGCGTCAAGCCACCGCATTTGCATTGCCTTCGGCACTCGTTCGCGGTCGGCACGCTGCTGCGCTGGTACCGCACAGGCGTCGACCCAATGTCGCGGCTTTTTGACCTGTCCACTTTTATGGGTCATGTCAGCCCCTCTTCCACGGCCGTTTACTTGACCATCACAACCGAACTGCTCGAGTGCGCGGGCATGCGCTTTGCAGCGTTCGCAGAAAGCAGCCGCAAGGAGTGCAGGCGATGAAATCAGACACTCCTCCGCTCGGAGCGATCCTGGAGTCATTCTTTACTGATTACCTCAAGCTTCAGAGGGGACTGCGTCCGAACTCGATCAAGAGCTATGCGGACGCATGGCGATTATTCTTGCAGTTTGCGGCTGAGGCCAGCGGGGAGAAAGTGACGCAACTCGGCCTGGATGATCTTCATGCCGGCGCCGTCGCGGACTTCTTGACCTCCCTGGAAGATCGCCGCCACAACGCGCCGCAATCCCGTAATCAGCGGTTAGCCGCGATTCGGACTTTTTTCACCTATGTGGGCCACCGATTCCCGGAGCGACTCGGGCAGGCTCAAAAGGTGACCACAATTCCAAGAAAGCGGGCGCAGTCTCCGGAAACCGTTTTTCTGGAGCGCGATGAGATTGACCGCACACTGGCTCGGCTACCGGCACCATCCGGGCTGCGCGATCGTACTCTGTTGCTGTTTCTCTACAACACCGGAGCGCGTGTCCAGGAGGCAGCCGGTCTCCGCGCCAACGACGTTCACTTCGATCCGAATCCGCGTGTACATCTTCATGGAAAGGGCGATAAGTGGCGCGTGTGTCCTCTATGGACGGAAACAGCCGCGCTGCTGCAGCAACTGCTCTCTGACCACCCGGCCGGTGCGGCGCCGGATCGGCCGGTCTTCACGAGCCCGCGTCGTACCGCCCTGACCCGGTTTGGAATCTACAAGATTGTGCGGCGCTACACCGCGGACATTGTCAAAAGAGGATCGGATGGTCGAGCACGTCGTGTGTCGCCGCATACGTGGCGTCACTCAACCGCCGTGCACCTGCTCGAAGCCGGCGTCGAGGTCAATGTGATCCGTGCATGGCTGGGGCACGCGAGTCTGGAGACCACGAACCGTTACGCCGAAATCACCCTCCGTATGAAGCAAGCCGCCCTCGAAAAGTGCAGCGTGCCCGAGGTCGGAGAAAAGAGAATTCCGCGAACACCTAAATGGCAGAGCGACACAGCCCTGCTGCACTGGCTCCAATCGCTGTGAGCGTTATGTTGCCGGCGGGGCGCCAGGCCGCACGCACTTGTCGGGATCCACCACGCGGTCGGCCACATAACGCCGGCGGGCACATTACATAGATTATGTTCCCGGGAACATAATCTATGCGCAAGATCAAGGAAGTCCTACGACTCCGATATGAACTGAAACTCGACCAGCGGCAGATCGCACGCAGTTGCTCGGTATCGGTCAGCACGGTGCACGAGTGCCTGAAGCGAGCCGAACGATCCAACATCCACTGGCCTCTGCCGGATGGCTGGGATGAGGCCCGCCTGGAAGCGGCCCTGTATCCGCCGCCGGAGACAAAGCCGAAGCCGGAAAAATCGGTTCCGGACTTTGCCGCAGTCCACGAACAACTCCGCACGCACCGTCATCTGACGCTGCAGTTGCTCTGGGAGGAGTACCGCGAAGCCAACCCCGACGGCTATCGCTACAGCCGTTATGTGGCGGCCGCGTTTATGTTTTCCTCGAATGCAGGCTCCCGGCGTATTCTGTTTTCGCCTGCGCCCACCGCAACATAAATAGGTCGACTGCTGGACCTATAGGCCTTTAAGGAACGCCATCAACGAAGGCAGACGCGTGCGTCGGGGTTCAGCCCCAGGAAGGCCCTTGATATCAACGCTTGCCAACGCTGTTGCCTTCATCTCCAGATCGACCTCCGCGTACACGTGAGTTGTGTCGAGCGAAACATGGCCCAGCCACGCACGGATGGTGTTGATGTCCACGCCGGACCGGAGCAGATGGACCGCCGTAGTGTGGCGAACCGAATGTGGGCTGACGCGCTTGGCGGCCAATGACGGTGCGGACTTCGATGCCAACCTCGCGTAATGAGTGACGAGTCTGTATATGCCGAAGCGGGTCATGCGTTCGTGCCGTCGTCCAAGGAATACTGGCTCTGTTTCAACGCGACCAGCAACCAACCGCGACAACGCTGAGACTGTCACAGGCCACAGGGGGCAGAGTCGGTGCTTGTTGCCCTTGCCCAGGATGCGAACGGCCGGCGCTGCTCGCAGGTGCAGATCCCTGATAAGCAATCCTGCGGCTTCGTCGGCTCGCGCGCCGCTGTTGTAGAGGAACAACAGGATCGCGTAATCGCGATCGCCCAGCTCCGTGCGCCGGTCGGGTGATTTCAGCAATGCCTCCATCTCAGCTCGTTCGAGGTAGCCGATCAGGTTCTTCGCAGTCTTCTTGAAGGGAATCGCGCGTATCTCCGTCGCCCAGGCGATATGGAGCGGAGAGCGCATCCCAATGAATTTCGCGAGCGAATGGACGGCTGCAAGCCTGTTATTCCGTGTCACACCACTACATCCACGAACGGACTCCACATGTTCCAGGAATTTGCGTACGATGCCTGGCGTCAGGTCCTCTACAGTCATCCGATCAATAGCGCAGCCGCTGTGCTTACCGGCAAAGGGCAGCAGCAGCGTAAGCGTGTCACGGTAACTGGCTTGCGTATTGTGGGAAAGATTGCGCTCGCTGACCAGGTGTTCGAGCAGAAAGCGTCGGACCCACGGCCCCATCAAGGTCTTCTCGCTCATTGACCGCCCTCCGGTTGCGCATAGCTGGCGAAGCGTCGGCTGGCTTCTTGCAGAAGATCGGTTGTCATGTGGAGGTAGCGCTGCGTGGACTTAATGTCGATGTGGCCAAGGTACGTCGCTAGCCGTGGCAACAACCGCTGGACGTCGCGGCCAGCACGGTACCACGCAACAACTCGATGGACCGCAGCCGTGTGGCGAATGTCGTGGATGCGTGGTGGACGACAGTCGGCGGCGCAAATGATACCGGCTGCTCGTCGGACATTGTGAAACGACGTGTTCACATGCGGGTAAGGCCAGCCTCGGCCCGTCTTCGTTGTAAAGAGACGAGAATCGTCGCCCAACGGCAAGGGAAGGTCGCGCCGGCGCTGAATGTAGGCAGCCAGTTGCTGCGTCAGCTTTGGACCGATCGGCACCAGCCGTGTTTTGAAGAATTTTGTGTGACGAACGGTGACGATCTTGTCGATGAAGTCGATATCGCGCAGGGTCAGGTGAAGGGCCTCGCCGACGCGCAAACCGCTGCCGTATAGAAGAATCAGCAGCATGCGGAACATGGGCGCTTGAAGAGGGGTGTTGTTAATGTGGAGAACCGATGTGGCATCGAGCAGCCGCCGCAACTCATCGACCGAATAGACGTACGGTGATCGCTGGGGTGGCAGCTTCGGCGCGTTGTCAGGCAAGGGTGAACTCTGTGCATAGCCGCGACTGATCGCGAATCTGTAAAGGCCGGAGAGTATTCTGTATTTCAGCGCCCACGTGGCGCTTAGAGCGCCGCGTCCGCGAAGGAAAGCAGTGACGGCTTCAGCCTGGACATCTTCCATGGGCGGGTTCCCGATTTCCCGCGAGAACTGCTCAAGCACTCGCCTGGGAGATTCGAAGCTCATCCCCAAAGATGTTTTCAGCGCGACATATGCGTCGATCACCTCACCGACCCTCATTCCAGGTCCCCCAAATCGAAGTCGGCCACCTCGCGTAGAGCGGAGAGGTCGATCTTGGCGTAGATCCCCGTCGCCCGGGTTGTGCGGTGACCCAGGTGGTCGCCGATCTCTTTGATACTCAGGCCCTCAGCAAGGAGCCGTGCTGCACAAGCGTGTCGCAACGCGTGTGGTCCGCGGTGCGGCGCCTGGATGTCTAGGGCCCGGAATCTGTTTCTTACCAGAGCGGACATTGCCCCGGAGGACAACGGACTGTGTGGCGCCAGCAGTCCCAGAAAGACCTCTGGATGATCCGCCTTGGGGCGCGCGGAATCGATGTAGCGTGCGACGGCTTCAGCCACCGAGTGCAAAAGCGGATACACCTGAGGTTGCCGGCGCTTCAATCGAAATACCCCGACCACGCGCTCGCGCCAGTCGATCTGGTCGAGGCGCAACGATCTCACCTCGCCGCTACGCATACCGTAAACGGCAAGGAGCATCAGGATCGCGCGATCACGGACGTCCGCCGGCGAATCTCCTCCGGTATGGGCCAGAAGTCGGTGGACGTCCGTCCACGATGGACCTGAGGGCAATGATTCCTGTGCATAAAGACGTGGTCCCCGGAGTCCTTCAGCAACGCGAGGATGGCACTCGCCGCAGCTCGCCATATATCGCAAGAACACGCGGAGCGCGGCTGCGATGCCCGAGGTCGAGACGCGAGACCAACGCCGGGCGCCCTCCGTCACGAAGTAGACGTCAAGATCACTTGGATCGAGTGCGGACAATGGTCGATCAGTGTGCTCGAACCACTGCAGGAAGTCGCGAATCTTGGACCGCCATTGAACGACAGTTGATGAGCTGAATCCACGTTCATCGCGCATCCAGGCCACATAGCGGTCGAGCTGACCCTGAAATCGCAATTCAGCCGTCGGCACCCGCCACCATCCCAAGTAGCGAAGCCATGGTCGAGCAACATCAATCAATCGTTGCTCCGTCGTGGCTCCTTTATAAACCGATCGCCGCTCCCGAGCCAACTCCCGAAGGGCCGAAATATCGATGCCTCGAGATGGGTCCCCTCGAAGATGGGTACAGATCCAGAGCAGTTCGTTGGCTTTCAGGCGCAACGCGGTATGCGTCGCGCCGTGTTCGGCGCAGTGCTGTAGGTAGCGCTCTCGTTCCTGGGTAAACGGGCCGCCCCGATGTCGGGCAAGAGCCGACGCGTCGCGAAAGAGTTGTTCAAGCATAGCGGACTACTCTATTGGGGCATGCCGTCCGCGAAATCCGAATGACTATTATGTTGCGTCTACGTCACCGCTGCGCGCGTCAGCCATGGCATTGAAATGATTGCGCAACATAAACGCGGCCGCCACATAACGGCTGTCATGTGTTGCAGCACATGACTCGCGGTTCTGCGAGTTATACCAGCGCTGGCGCAGGAAACTCGACGTGGTGATGCGGCAGGAGCACAAGGCCGGCGAGAAAGCCTTCATCGACTGGGCCGGCTCGACGATCCCCATTCACGATCGCGCCAGCGGTGCGGTAAGACAGGCGTCTCTGTTCGTGGCCGCGCTCGGGGCCAGTTCCTACACCTGGGCCGAGGCTACGGCGGACCAACAGATGGAATCGTGGCTGCGCGCGCACATGCACGCCTTCGAGTTCTGGGGCGGGGTTCCGGCGCTGACGGTGCCCGATAACACCAAGACCGGAGTGAGCAAAGCGCATCGCTACGATCCGGACTTGAACCCGACTTACTACAACTTCGCCGTGCATTACGGCTTCGGTGTGGTGCCGGCGCGGCCGTATAAACCTCGGGATAAGGCTTTGAACTCATACTGCACCTCGTGAAGAATGTACTAATGAACTTGCAGGCTCGGCCTGGTATTCACCCTTATGAGCGTACTTCGCGGGCAGGTCTTCCGGCGGGATTTCGTAGAGATAGTTGCCGCGGTCGTCGGTGGGATGCGCGCGAAGCAGACCGCGCCGGCGCCAGAGGTGGACGGTGGACAGCACGACGCCATACCGGTCGGCCACATCTTGCGGTGGCAGAAGCCCCTGGGCGAGCAGGCGTGTACGCCGATCGGTGAGGTGATAGATCGTTCGCAGCCCGCCGATACGCGCGCCCGTCCACGGCGTTGTGACGACGGTGCGCACGCCGCGCTCATTGAGTACATCCGCGATTTCTCCGTCCGTATACGTATCGATGAGCCGGTCGATTTCCTTGACTACTTCGGCATCGGTAGTGCGCAGCTCCACACATGATTTCGGCAGAGGTAAATCGAGCGACCGCGTCGCGCCGCCGGCAAAGCGAATATCAACATGGAGTGCATCGCCTTTTGTGAGCGTGACATCTTCGATCAATAGCCGAAGCATTCGCTTCTTTTCCTTCATCTGCGTTCGCGGATCGCGCCAGAGACGTGGGAAATCGGTGGCGAGCGCCATCAGTTCTCCACGTTCGGCGTCGCTCACAATGTTCGCATCGGCGGCCTTTGCTTTCTCGTACGCTTCCTGTGCCGCGGCGAGGGAGCGCAATTTTTCGTTCCAATCCGCCTCCAACGCGTCGGCCACCAGGCGATTGTCGGGATCGACCTTGAGGAACCGACGCTGCGCAAGGTCGGCTTCATAGCGCGCACGCTCCACGTGTTGGTGTCGCAACCGATCGGCTTCCTCATGGCGGGTCGCCAGTTCTTGCTGCACCGTCAGCGCGACCTCGATGGCCAGAGGCGTCATCGCCTCGATGACGATCTCGCCGATAGCTCGATCGAGGACGCCACCATGCACGGTTTGACACATGCCACTTTCGCCCCGCTGTAATGGGCGTCGTCCGCACCAGTAGGTAGGTACGCTTTGATTGCGGTGCGAGTGGTAGCGGACCGACATCCTTTCACCGCAGGTTCCGCAGATCACAAGTCCCTGCAGTAGCGCCGTACCTTCGCGTGCTGGCCCACGGCGCCGCTCGGGGCTCCAAGAGACCGCATTGTGCTTCACGCGCTGGCGGTTCGATTGGTACTCCTCCCAGGTAATATAGGCGGGATGCATGTCGCGCAGCAGAATCCATTCCTCGCTTGGCACCAGCCGCGAGCACACCTTACCATTAGGCAGACGGCGCTGTTTGGTGCGACCGAAGACGAAGGCGCCGGCATAACGCGGGTTGTGGATGATCTGGCGCGCACGGCAGTGCAGCAACTCGGCCCAGACCAGTTCGCCCTTGTGTACACCGCTGCGCAACCGGCGAGGGAACAGGAGCCCCTTCGCGTGGAACTCCTTGACCACTGCCAGGCAGGACCCGGTCCGCTGGAAGATCTCGAAAAACAGACGCACGGAGGCCTGCACCTGGGCGTCCGGATCGAGGATGACACGATCCTGCGCATCGTGCACGAAGCCGACGGGCACCATCTGTTTGAGCTCCCCGCGGCGGGCACGGCTCAGGATGCCGCCGCGCAGTCGTGCCTTGAGCACATGGAGTTCCGCTTCACTCATGGTGCCCTTCAGCCCCAACAACAAACGATCGTTAAAGTGCGCGGGATCGTATAGACCGTCTTCATCGAGGATGAGCGTGTCGGCGAGCGCGCACAGTTCCAGCAGCCGATGCCAATCCGTGGAGTTGCGCGCCAAGCGCGATACTTCCAGGCCGAGTACGATTCCGACGCGACCCAGACCGACTTCGGTCACCAGACGCTGGAAGCCTTCTCGATCGGCCGCGCTGGCGCCGGACTGTCCAAGATCGCTGTCGATCACGATGATCCGATCCAGCGGCCAGCCCAGCGCCACAGCGCGCTCCCTCAGCGCATACTGGCGGTGCGTGCTCTCGGTGTTCTCGAAGACCTGGCGCAGCGTTGACTGGCGGACATATAGGTATGCCAGCCGCGATAGATGCGCGGTCGTGACCTTCTGATGAGCCTCGCTATCCATTACCATGAGCGACATCCCTCCTTTAACGGTTGGTGCGCGACGGGTCGAGTAGAAAGAACCAGGCTCGCCAAAAGCGTGGTGGCCTCGTGCCGCTGTCCGCTTGTCAACCAAACGGGCGCAGCGCTCGAATGCGGAGAATTTTCTTGCGGCGCAGGCTCGCGGGAGTCGATCGCGCGCGGAACCAGCGCCGCGCGAAGCACCGTTTCCACAGTCTTGAGCCATCCGGGAATGCCCTCGCTCAGGAGCAGGGCGAGACCCACGCCCCGCGGTTGGTCTGCAACAGCAGTATCCCCCTGAGTCGGGTGCCCGGCCGGGCCCATCACCTGGTGGCGAAGCAACTCGTACTGAACGGCGTACCGCGTGGCGTCGAGCTTTGCGGCTTCGACGATCACCGGCGTTTTTTTTCCGCCTGCATGTAGGGACGCAGCCGCCGCAGGATGCTCCGCGGATGCGCCTCGATGCCACAGCGCTGTTCCAGCAGCGCCGTCAACTCCTCGCCCTTCAGCATCCGCCCAGCCTCTTGCACAGCCTGCGCCAGGATGGCCAACGCTTCGTCGTTGAGTTTGTGCGGGCGCTTCGGCCCACGCTTGCGCGGCAGCAGCCCCGGCAGGCCCTCGCGCCGGAACAGTTCCTGAGCGACGTAGAAGACCGGGCGCGACAAACCGAAGGACTGGGCCGCCTCCACCACCGGACGACCTTCTTTCTGAACACTGCGCAGCATCTCGTACTTGACCTGCACCAAATCGTCCGGATCGAAGAACGCGCTGTCGCGAAAGAGAGGATCGGTAACAGCCTCCGGATGAGGATGGCGGGCGCCCTGTGCGCTCAGGGCCTGCCGACGACGCGTACGCTGGCGTGAATCCATGACCTTGAATGTCTTTATAATTATGTGCTACTACTCCTGATAAAGCAACAGAAACATAACGATTCCGCACGTACATCACGCCATTTATTAGCAATTCTGGCCCATTCCGGCTTCGACCCAATTTAGGCAGAAATACCAATCGCACATAATCCCCAAGACGAACCGTACATAATTTCCCTAACATGGCACGGCCACCCTCCTGGCCCTCTGTTCGTCGATCAGCCTGCGCAGTTGGCGCAACAGGTCGGCACGGAAAAAGGCGCGCCCCGCGCCGACCGTGATCGCCGGGTCCGGCGCGTGGATGTCAGTCCATTCGACCGGCACCGTCCGCAGTCGCCCTCTTTCGTCCTGATACGATACCCGGTCCCCGCCCCAGTTGTTGCGCACGGCAAGGACTTCGAAGGTCTGGCCCCCTAACGGATGGAAAGGGTGCGTGACTGTAAAAACTTGCGCGCCATCACTGCCACTGCGTGCAATGCGCGCTTTTTGCCAAGGCCGTGGTGGAAAATGCCGTGCAGGTGGCTCAACGCTGGATCATCGCGGCGCTGCGCCACCGTAAGTTCTTCTCGCTGGAGGAAGCCAACCGGGCGATTCGGGAACTGCTCGACCGTCTCAACCGTCGGCCGTTCCGGAAGCGCGATGGCAGCCGGGCGAGCGTGTTCGAATCCCTCGACAAGCCGGCTCTCCGGCCGCTGCCGGGCGAAAGCTTTGACATGAGCCAGTGGTCGCGGGCGAGAGTGAACATCGACTATCACATAGCCTTTGACGGCAACTTATACAGCGTTCCTTACAACCTGGTGCATGAGGCCGTGGAGATCCGTTCCACCGCCTTGACGGTGGAGATCCTGCACAAAGGCACTCGTGTGGCTTCGCACGTGCGCGCCCGGGGCCGCGGACAGGCCGTTACCAATGCCGAGCATCGGCCGAAGAGCCATCAGGCGCATCTGGAATGGCCGCCCTCGCGGATGGTGGAGTGGGCGCAGAAAATCGGGCCGTACACGGCGCAACTGTTCGAGCGGATGTTGGCCGAGAAGCCGCATCCGGAGATGGGCTACCGCGGCTGCCTCGGTGTAATCCGTCTGGCCGAGCAATACTCGCCCGCTCGCATGGAAGCCGCCGCGGAACGGGCCATCCGCACCGGCGCCTGCCGCTACCGCAGCATCGAGTCGATCCTGAAGAACTCGCTCGACCGGCAGGCGCCGCCGAGTCCCCCGGAGCCGCCGGCGGCCACGCCGCCTCACGATAACATCCGCGGGGCGGAGTACTTCGACTAAGGAGCCAGAACATGCTTGAAGAACCGATGAGGCAGAAACTGCTGGCCATGCGCTTACACGGCATGGCGGACGGGTTGAAGGCGCAGGAGCAGGATCCCGGCGCCCGGGAACTCAGCTTCCTGGAGCGGCTGGCCCTGCTGGTCGATCACCAGTGGAACTGGCGTCAGAACCAGGCGCTGGCGCGGCGGCTGCACGTAGCCAAGCTACGCGGCAATGCCTGTGTGGAAGACATCGATTTCCGCGCGTCGCGAGGCCTGGACAAGAGCGTGATCCGGGCGCTGGCACAGGAGTCGGCCTGGGTGCGCCAGCACGAGCATGTCTTCGTGCTCGGCCCGACGGGCGTGGGCAAGAGCTACGTTGCCTGCGCGCTGGCCCAGAAAGCCTGCCGCGACGGCTACTCCGCGCTGTACCTGCGGGCGGCCGCCCTGTTCCGCGATCTGGCGATCGCCCGCGCCGACGGCAGCCTCCGCCTCCTGCTCGCCAAACTAAGCCGCATTGACGTGCTCGTCATCGATGACTGGGCCATGGCGCCGTTGAGCGAACCGGAACGCCGCGACTTCTGGGAGATCTGCGAAGACCGCTATCAAACCCGATCCATGATCCTAACTTCGCAACTGCCCGTAAGTCGCTGGCATGAACAGATCGGGGATCCAACCGTAGCCGACGGCATCCTCGACCGGCTGGTCCATCATGCCCATCGCATCGAAATGCGCGGGGACTCCATGAGGAAGAAGCGTGTCTCGCAGCCCGCGAGCTGACCGCTGCCGCGTCTCTGCATTGCTGAGCGGGGAAAGGAACTGCCGTCCCTTTCCCCGAGCCCCTTTCTCTGCCAGCGGCGCTCTTACCTCCGCTTCGCTCCGGATCGTTCCTCCGGATGATTTCTCTTGACGAAGCCGAACACTTCTCCGAAAATCAGAAGGCCAGCGTCGCTACGCTCCGATGGCGTTCGGCTTCGCCCGGAATGCTGTTCGGCTTCCCTCCGGAATAACCGTTCGCCTTCGCCGGAATCCGCAACTGGGCTGCCCAACTGATAGATACTCGATCGGACCGCGAGGTCCCTCGGGCCACAAGCAGGCACCGACGCCACTCGAGATCACCTGCCGTCCACGTAGCGCACACGAATTGCTACAACCCGCTCGCAATCTCGGTCGCCCTTGTGCACTGGTTGTCGCTTCCCGCCAGCAACGCCTCGGGCGCGACGTCCACGCTGACATCAGGAGCAACCCCAACCCCTTCTAAGCTCCTCCCCTCGGGCGTGTTCCATCCGAAGACAGGCAGGCGCAGCCAGTAGCCACCGCCGACGCGAAAATTCGACGCCCCCAATACGTTGCCGCGGGTAGCCTGTCCGACGACAACTGCCCTTCCGCGTTCACCCGCGAAACTCGTCAGCATTTCTGCCGCACTGTTCGTCCACTCATTGATTAGGACCACGATTCTGCCGTGAAAGGGCTGAGGCCCCAGACCCTGAGTAAGGAGCATGACCGCTTTGTCCCGCACCGCAAACCGAGCGAGCGCTCTGAACAACTCACCACGTGACCGAGGCATTACAACTCTTGGGA
The DNA here is from genome assembly GCA_027459465.1 of Bryobacterales bacterium. Taxonomy (GTDB): domain Bacteria; phylum Acidobacteriota; class Terriglobia; order Bryobacterales; family Bryobacteraceae; genus JAJYKC01. Next base: position 39,198 of record DAIDIH010000008.1, read on the forward strand.
GCGCTCCCCTCTCGTAATTGGTTCGTAGAAGGCGCGGAGTGATGCTATGTCCAATTGGTTCTTGACTGGCACACATATAACTTGCAACGCGAGCGAATCCCAGGCTTCCTCCAATACTTCCCCGCAGATCCAGGATGAGGCGCGAGCAGCCGTCCTGCTTCAGCTCGCGAATTGCACGATCGACATCTTGGGCGAACCGCATCCCGAACACCCCGGGGAAGTACGGCAACTTAACCAATCCGATTCCGTCCGCGAGTCGGCTATAAATGGGACTTCGCGGTTCAACAATCGGCGGTCGCAGTTTCGTTCCGCGCCGAGCCGGAATCGAGATTTCGACCTTTCTTGTTTGAACTAAACCGGAATTGAAAACGCTGAGCGAGACAGCACGGCCCAGCGTAAAAGTCGGCAGCACGTCAGACGAGCAGTCCGAACCACCGATTTCAATCACCACTTCGCCGGGCTTGATACCCGCGAGGTCAGCCGGGCCGCCGTCATACACGTCCAGGAACATCCAGCCTTCGCACCCATTTCCCCGCGCCCGCCGGAGCGTCGCCCCTATCGTGAGTTGCGGCGGCAAGCCGTCCGGCACTGAATGGTAAAACGCCGTGTGACTAGTCTTCAACTCAGCTAGCAGCTCTCGCACGCCGTCTTCAAAAGCGGCGACGCCCACTGAAAGCAGTGCCGGTGATCGATCGTCGAATCGAGAACACCACTGGGTATAATCGATGCCGCCGACGTTGATGTGGTGCGCAAGCACCCGCTTGCGGATCGACTTCAAGACAGAAACACGTTGACCTTCGGTCACGTTTAATTGCGGTCCTTCCTTTGGGACACCTCGATACGCTCGCTGCCGTCGCCTTCAACAATGTAGCCAGCCCAGTCGCGTGGAAGAGCGTGGGCGCCAAACATTCGCAGCATCTCTCGTTTAGCCGTAGCCAGTGCGCCTGCCGTAGAGTAGCCCTCGACCAGATGCGCGTAAAAGCGCTTCATCAAAAATAACGACGCACTGTCCTCGATCTGCCACAACGTCGAAACGACTGATCGAGCACCCGCAAGGAGAAAGGCACTGGAGAGATTCTCGACACCCTCCTGACCCTGAAGCGGCCCGACCGCGGTATCACAGGCCGACAGGACTACGAGTTCTGCGTTGAGTCGGAGCCGAACGATCTCCGGCGGCTGCAACAGGCCATCCTCTCCGGATTTGCTGTCGCTCAGAAAAATCAGCGCAGCGCGATCCGGTAACGCGGGATCAGCGACGGCGTGGACGGCGAGATGAATGACGCGAAAGCGCGCCAAATCGACTGACTTGAAAGCGGCTTCGGTCGCTGCCGAGCCGAGCAGGACGGTGCTCTTCTTCGGGCCAACTGCGGTCCGAGCAATCTCCACTTCATCACGTGATGCCGGCAGATCCTCGAGCGTGATAGCATGGCCAGCCCCGAAAAGTCGACGAAGGTTGATGTTGGACTGTCCGTATGGAACGCCCCCGACAGCCAGGAGCCCCCGCCCTGTCGTGTCATCCCAAGCAGCACCGTCTTCCAACAGGTAATAGGCCGTTGCAGATGGCTCATAGTAGACAGTGCGTCGTTGAACGACATAGCGTCCAGACGAGTCTCTCAGGGCGTCAAATGGAACCCGGTAGAGAAGTCCATCCCGGACAATAATGAGTGTCCGCTTCCTGAGGTTCGCCACCGGACCGATCAGCTGATCGTAAAGTGCCCTTTCCTCGTCCCCGGCAGAAAGCCCTTGTTGTATGGCGTGCAAGTAAGTGCGAACGAGAGCGTCGATTCTGGACTTGGAATCCAAACGAACAAGCTTCAGGTCGTTGTGCGTAATCGCAAGACAATAGGAGTGTGGGTTCGCCAACACGTACTCAAGAATTGTCGAGGATTGGGGCAAGGTTTGCTGCACGTGCTCCACATTGACCGGGTCAAGGACATTTGGCTTACTCGTATAAAGGTCAGGGGTGACCCACCGAGCTTCTTCAGCCACCACAATCTGATTGCGCAGGGATTTCACTTCCGACGTTGATCGCGCGGTCATGAGATCGAGCCGGAGTTGCGCGATGCGCGCCTCAGTCCTCTCGGCTTTGGCGTTCGGTACAGCACCGGCGGCAAGAATGTCGGCGGCCGCCCGGCCGCGGACTTGTTCAATGATCGCGAATGCTTTGCGTGGGTCATTCAGCCGATCGGCAACCAGCGTAAAGTGTTCAGCGTAAATTTCGCTGGCAGCCGTGGTGATGGCCGTCTTATCCAATACGCTCGAGACCTTGCCAATCATTGCCTCGACGAAAGCCTCCGCTCGTTCGTATGTTCGGTCTGCCTCCGGGTAGCGTCCTCGTGCAGTCTGGAGCCTGGCCAACGTTGCTAGCCGCGCCGGAACTCCCCATAGGTCGCCGCTCTCCTGCGCGGCCTCGGCTGCCAGTTCCGCGCACTGCTCCGCCTTGGCGAGTTCTCCCCGGTCCCGATAGATCGTGCCTTTCTGGGCGTACGCCACCTCAAGCAATCGAGGAAGGCCAGCCGATTTCGAGAGGGCGATGGCTTGATTAAGGCTTGCCAAGGCCTCCCCATCCGATTTCTCGGCGACCGAGATCTCCGCAGCGAGCATTAGCCCACTAGCCTCATGGGATGTTTCCGAACTCGCGCGGGCACGCTGCAGCAGGTCGTCGGTTACATCCCGCGCGGCGACGATTCGGTGCAAGCCCAGTAGGACGTCAACTTGGATCTCTCGAGCGCTGAAGGGATACCCGACGTCCCGAGTGGCATTCGCAAGCTGGACTGCGCTCTCCGCATACTGAAGGGATTGCTCAAGTTGTCTGGACTGGAGCATTCCATTTGCCAGAACCGTCAGAAACTTGATCACGGCAGCCGAATCCTTTGCCTTCGTCGCCAGTTCCAATGCTTCTGCCACTTCCTTACGGGCAGTTTCAACGTCGGCTTCGTAGAATGCGGCGATACCCAACTGGCCCAGCGCCCGGTACTGCCATTTGGCATCGCCCAGATCCGTGGCAAGTGTGCGCACTGCCAACCAGTCCTGGCGCATCGATGCGGTGTTCGTCTCAGTGTCGATATCGCCCTTCACGATCAGGCAAAACATCCGAAGGGTTTTGTCGTTCAACAGACGAGGATCGCTATCGAGCGCCTCTGCGAGTTCCATTGCTACAGCAGGGAGCGTTTGTTGATTATGATCGATGTTGGATCTTAGACGGCCAAGTTTTGCATACAGTTCGCCGCGGCGATTACCCGCTGCGGTGAACAAGCGCTCGGCTTCCTCGAAGCTCGGCCTTGCGGCCTCCCAGTTGTACAGATCAGCGTAGTAAAGACCACGTTTTAGCGCTGCATCTGCGCGTGTTTCCTGACCCCATGAGAGCGCAATTCCAAAAAGTGCGAACGCACAAGTGTGAGCTAGAGTCGTGAATCGCATGAAAAGTAACTTAATCGCTGAGAATGGGAATGAAAACCTATGGCGTTAGATTACTCGACTAAGACCGGTATGCTACGCCACCGCAGACCCGGTGGGCGGATCATCATCGTAAAGGGCCCTGGAGACTGCGACCTGAGATCCAGGTCAAGAAGGAGCGAAGTTACTCCACCTCGAAGTGTGGCTGATGCCTCCCTATCGATGACGATGTGTCTCGCGCGGTCGAGAAGTCGGAATGCGTAGTTACCTGGCTCGAGTCCGACGGGCAGGAGAAATGTGATCCGCAGGTGCTTTCTCGGCAGGTCGAGGGGCTTCTTCGAGATCGCTGCTTCGTCGCCACGTGTCGGGGAGAACGACGAAAGGTCGATGTTCATCGCCAATAGGTCCTCTCCATCGTTCGATGGACGGACCGACCCTTTGGCATCGGATGTGGCGGAACCGCGGACCACCGCAAGGGAACGTTGAGCGGTTGTCGAATGCTGGCGAAGATGGTTAAGAAGACCAAGCAGGACAGCCGCAATGACCGCCGCGACTGCTGCCAGCCGAGCGACTTGTCCCAGGCGTACACGATGCCGCAGTCGTACATATTCCTGAAAGCAAGGGGAGCAGTGTGTGAGGTGCGAAAGCGGAAGACCTTCAGCGGTAAGGCGGACATCGCGAAGCGCCAGTCTGCGCAAGAGTTCTTGGTCCGGACAGCCCATGCGACCTGGATTCGGATAGCCGCTTTTGGCTCTTTGTCTGGCAGCGAGAACCGCAGACTCTAAATCGATTGATGCGTGGGTATAATCCTTCGGCCTCATAGCTTTCCCTGATTCTGATTCTTGTCGTGGCTGCTCTTAGCCGAACCGTGGTGAGCATTGTACCGCGCGAGTGCTCGCTTCGCCTTCTTGTTGAATTGCACCTGCGCGCTCGTCGCATTCGCGTACCCAAGGACCTGAGCGATGTAGGGCCAGTCGACGTCGAGGACTCTGAGGTCGTACATCAGCCTGCCTCGCTCATCGAAACAAGCCCGGAGAAGTTCAGCTTGGCGCGCCCGATCGATGGGACGATCCACGTCCGGGCTAGTCGCGCCCGCCAACCGCTCAAGTTCCTCATCGTCAACTCGAACGAGCCGGCGATCCCGGCGATAACGACGAATCGATTCCCTCGCCACAGATCTGAGGAGATACGGTTCCAGGAATTCAATGGAGCTGCCGTTGGCCATGGCCCGCGACGCGCAGTCGACGGCCGTTTCGAGGATCTCGCCCGCTTCAGCATCGTCATCGAGATACCGAAGTACCGTCAATCGGGCTCGGTCCCACACCCTATGGGCCGCCTCCACGAGCTTTCCGTCTACCGGGTTACCCAGGCTATCTGGGTTTCGAATCCACACATTTGCAAGGGCTTGACCCCGCTGATTCATACAAGCCGCCGCCAGCTCAAGAGAGTCCTCCCAAAAGAACAAGAGTAATGGCGACAGGAAAACTTACCCTGATTTGAGACATTTTCGGGGAATTCGGTGTTTCTCGCTGCGGGCCTTATGGAACGGCGGCGGACTAATTGCTACAGTCCATTCTCTATCGTAACGAATAACGTGTAATCCTGCTCACCCGCATGGAGTTTCGATGGGGGTAACCTCCTAAGCCGTTGAGGCCAAACGGCTGGACAAGAAAATGAGGTTCCGCTCGCCACTCCTCTGGGCCAGAATAAACCGGCGCCGCTATCGACACGATCTACCGGAAGATGCCATGTTCGTCACAGAAGGCTTTCCAATGCGCTGACTTCTCGGAATTCGCTGGCCTTTAGACACGGAAGATACCTAACCACACTCCACGTGCGGTGAGTCGATCCGAAGCTCAGGCCGCGTCTCGTGCGGTTGCTTGGGCTATCCGCACTTGATCCCAGTGGCGTTCCAAGGTGCTTTCGGCAGCCGCAAGTTTGCGATTATAACCGCTTCTTTCACTCGCTTGGGCGTTTGGTCGATCAAGTTTGCACGTAGCGGCGTACCTATTCCGCCATCGGCTGTCCTCGCGAGCGAGCCTTCGACGGACTGGACACGCGTTCATAAGGCCCCTTTCTTCTGCCCCTCCGTCTCTCGGGCACCGCTGCGGCGCTGAAGCTGCGCCCGGCGGACGGCGGGCTTCTGCTTTTTCCAGACTCCTTCCCCAAGGCGAGCTTGGGTCCCCTTCCGGAAAATGCAGCCCTTGCCTTGGGAGCAGCGCGCCTTGCGCCCTCCGGGATGTGTGCCCCGAGAGACTTCGGGAGCAGAAAAAGGAGACCATAAACATGTACGCGAATCGAGTATCCCTCACCGGCTTTCTAGGCAAGGACGCCGAAGTCAAGACCACCCGCAACAACGCATCTTTCACCGTTCTTTCGCTGGCCACCAAGCGAAGCTGGAAGAAGCGGGACACCGGCGAGCGGCTCTCGCAAACCACCTGGCACCGCGTAATCGTCTGGGGGCGGCTGGGAGAATACGCCGCCACATTGACCAAGGGCGCGCACTTGCAGATCGAGGGTGAAATCCGCACCCGCGAGTACGTGCAGAAGGCCAACGGCGACCAGTCGGCCGAGGCTGTGAAGACCATCACCGAGATCCGTGCGACCGCGATCGCCAAACTGGACCGGCCGAAGAAGGACGAAGCCGAATCCGAGGGGGCTGCCGCCTGACGGCGGCTCTCTCCGCAGGAAGGCACAGGACGTGATGGCATGAATACCGAACAAGCCAAACAGCTCAGCCAAGCCGCTCTCGATCGTCTTATGGCCGCCCTCGAACAGGGCCACAGCGCCGCCCTGAAACAGTATCTCGCCGTGATGTCCCGTTTCCGCCGGTACTCGTGGGGGAACGTTCTGTTAATCTACAGCCAACTTCCACACGCCACTCATGTTGGCGGCTTCCACTTTTGGCTCAAACTCGGCAGGCACGTCCGAAAGGGAGAGAAGGGCATCGTGATCCTCGCCCCGATAGTAGGCAGGAAGCGGCGCGTCGACGAAGTGGAACCAAGTGAGGATGGCCGGAGGCAGGTATACGGTTTCCGGGCATGTCACGTGTTTGACGTGTCGCAGACCGAAGGAGCCGACCTGCCGGAGTTCGCCACCGTTCAGGGCGACCCGGGTGATTACCTGGAGCGTCTGATCCGTTTCGTAGCGAGCCGGAATATCGATCTCGAATATGACTTCCGGATCGCTCCGGCGCGAGGGATGTCGAGCGGCGGCAAGATCACGCTTTTGCCAGGACTTTCCCCTGCCGAGACGCTGGCCACCCTCGCTCATGAGGTCGGCCATGAGCTTCTCCATCGCGGTGATCGCCGTGGGGATACTACGCACACGATCCGCGAAACCGAGGCCGAAGCCGTTGCCTTTGTGGTTTGTGCCGCGATCGGTCTGGACACGAACACCAGTAGCGCGGACTACGTGCAACTGCACGGTGGAGACAAAGCCACGCTGGCTGAGTCCCTCGCTCTGATTCAACAGACGGCTGCCACGATCCTCGCGGCCATCGAGACGCCTGAGAAGGGGACCGATGATTTCGAATCAGAAGGAGTATGCCAGTCGAGCGAACCCGCTCGATTTGACTAGCGCAAGTCTGCCGCGGCGCCGGAGCCTCATCCATTCGGCGCCGCTCAGTCAACTGGGGGGTGCTACCGGGCACTTCACCCGATCCGCCAGCGGCATCATAAGCGCGCGACAAAACATTGGACAGGTTTCCGGTTCCCAGTTACGCTCGAGTTCGCAAGTGGATTCACATCGCGAAATTCATTCGAGTTCGCGGCTGAGTCCGAATCACAAAAGGAGACTACGAACGATGAGAACCGCTATTCGTGTGCCTGCACATTTGCAGTCAGTTTTGTTTTGGAAACGCAAGTCGGCCGGCGCTGTTCGCGCCCGGATCGTGACTGGCGTGTCGTTGTTGGCTGGCTTGCTCGCGGCCACGCCGCTGCGCGCGCAGCAAGATCCCTGGGACCAGGCGGTGCAGGTGCTGCAAACTGCTTTCACCGGACCGATCGCCAAGGGACTTAGCTTGGTTGCCATCGTCGTGGGCGGGCTCATGTTCGCCTTCGGAGAAGGGCACTCCAAGAAAGCACTCGCCGGCATTATCTTCGGCGTCGGGATGGCCATCGGGGCGGTCAATTTCATGGCTTGGCTATTCCCGTAGAAGCAACCGAGATCCAGAGGAGAGAGGACTCAGAACATGCCGAACGAACCACGGTTTCATCCGGTCTACAAATCCATCAACAAGCCGCTGACGATCTGGGGCGTGGAACGCCGGCTGTTCTTCCTGGCCCTCATCTTGGGCGGGGCGGCATTCAACCTGTTCGGAAGCCTAGTCAGCGGACTGGCTCTGTTCGCCGCCCTGTATCTTTTCGCCCGATGGTCGACCGGAACCGATCCGCAACTTCTGCGGATTCTCCTCAACTCCGCACGCTTTCACGCCAACTACGATCCCGGCAAGCGCGACGGCATCCATATCCTCGTTGCGCGGAGGCGGTCATGATTCGCGTGGGCGAAATTCTTCGCGATTACCTGGATGCCGGCGCGATGAGTTCGCTGATCGGGCTGTTCGGCTTTGTCGACGAACACACATTTCTGACCAAGAGCGGTGACCTGGGCGTTGTGTTTCGCCTGGCTGGCACCGACGCGGAGTGTCTCGACCACTCCGAGCGCGACCAGATCGCGCGCCGGTTCGAATCCGTCATTCGCTCACTCGATGAGCGGTTCCGGGTCTATCAGTACCTCCTCAAGCGGAATCATGCCGCGATCCCGCACCGGCATTGCGAGAACTCTATTGTCGCCCGGGCAATCTCCAACCGCATCGCGTACCTGGCCTCCAAAAGCGACTCGCTCTACGCATTTGAGACTTACGCCGTGGTCATGCTTGAGAATTGGCGCCGCGGCGGCGCATGGTCTGGCCGGCTCCGAAGTCTTCTATCGAGGCCGCATTCCGTTATCCCGGCTCTATTGGCAGGCCGAAACGCCGTTACGATCCTCGAACAGGATCTTGATCGTGCGCGGGAGCTTCTCAGCCATAAGGCGACGAGCCTGCTCATTCAACTACGCGACACGCTCGGACTGGAACTGCTCTCAAAAGATGCCGCCTTCGGCTTCTTTCGGCGCTTGGCGAACCTCGCGCCGCACAAGCTCGACGCCAATCTCAAATACGATATGCATCTCGACTTTTTTGCCTGCGACTCGGCGCTCGAGTGCTACCGGGACCATCTCCGAATGGATGGCTACTTCGTCCAGGTGCTCACCCTGAAAGAGCCGCCGTCGCAGACCTTCGCCCACTTGCTCCGTTCGCTGGACCAGATCCCGTGCAACTTCCTCATCGCCAACGAGTGGAGTCGAGAACCGAATCTTTTCGCCCGGCGCGAGATTCAGTCCAAGCGCCGTCACTTTCACAATGCCAAAGCATCGTTTGTGAACTATCTCGGCGATCAGCCGCTTTCGCCCGGCGAGATGCTGATCGACGACGGCGCAGCCGGTCTCGTCGCCGACCTTGGTAGCTGTTTACGCGAGATCGAGATTGCCGGACACTACTTCGGCCGGTTCTCGCTCACCATTGTGCTCTACGAAAAGGACCGAACGCGGCTACGGCGGGCCGTCGCGGAATGTTTCAAAGTCTTCAGTTCGCACGACGCCGCGCTCATCGAGGAACGCTTCAACCAGCTCAACGCCTTCCTGGCCACGATCCCCGGAAACCGGGCATTCAACCTACGCCGGCTCTGGTTGCTCAATACAAACTACGCCGACCTCTCGTTCCTGTTCACGCCTCGAATCGGCGACACGCGAAACAATCACTTGAACGACGAGTACCTGGCGGTTCTTGAAACCAACTCTTCCACCCCGTACTTCTTGAACCTCCACCACCAGGACGTCGCGCACACGATGATTCTGGGCGCGACCGGCGCCGGTAAGAGTTTCCTGCTCAACTTCCTTATTACTCACCTGCAGAAATACCAGCCGCTCACCTATGTGTTCGACCTGGGAGGGTCCTACGGGCCGCTTACGGAGCTTTTCGGTGGCAGCTACTTCCACTTGGGCATCGATAAACGACCCTTCACCATCAATCCGTTTCGGCTCGCGCCCACACCCGAGAATCTTCAGTTTCTGTTTTCCTTCGTCAAGGTTCTGGTTGAATCCGGCGGTTACACGATCAATGGCCGGGAAGAACGTGACTTGTACGACCAGATCAGCAACGTCTACGAGGTGGATTATGGGCAGCGGCGGCTGTTCACCCTGGCGAACATCGTAAGCCGCAACGTGGCCGATCAGCTTCGCAAATGGGTCGAAGGGGGACAGTACGCGGCGCTGTTCGACAACCTCGAAGACAATCTGAGCCTGGCGCCGTTTCAAACCTTCGATTTCGAAGGCATGGCGAAGTATCCGCAAATATTGGAACCGCTCTTGTTCTACGTTCTGCACAGCGCCAACGCATCGATCGACGATCCGGAGCTTGCCACCCGCCTGAAAGTCTTTGTCATGGACGAAGCGTGGCGGTTCCTGAACAACCCCATCACACGCCACTACATCGTCGAAGCCTTAAAGACGTGGCGCAAGCGCAACGCCGCTATGATTCTGGCAACGCAATCCAGCGACGACCTGGAGCGATCCGAGATGCTGCGTGTCATTGTCGAGAGCTGTCCGAGCAAGTTGTTTCTCGCCAATCCCGGCATGGACCGCCAGGCTTATCGCGAGCTGTTTCATCTCAACGAGACCGAAGCGGCAACTATCTCCGGGCTCGTGCCCAAGCAGCAGATTCTTATCAAACGGCCGGACTTCAGCAAAGTGGTGCACCTTAACGTTGACCCGGCCAGCTATTGGCTTTACACCTCTAACCCATATGACAACCAGCGCCGCCGCGAGGCGTTCGAGCAGCACGGCTTCGTGGACGGTCTGGAATTCCTTGCAAGGAGCTCGCAATGAAACTGAATACACTGGCCCGGACTGGGGTCTTTCTTCTCGCCTCGCTGGCGCCCGCGGCATCCGTAACGGAGACGCCGCGAACGGCTCGAGTGGTCCCGTACGGCGAACGCGATGTTATCGCCGTGAAAGCGAAGGTCCGCTTCACAACGGTGATCATTCTTCCCAAGCGGGAGCAGATTCTCGATTACACATGCGGCGATAAGGAGTTCTGGATCGTCAACGGAAGCCAGAACCTCGCCTATGTCAAACCGGCCAAGGAGGGGGCGCGCACCGACCTGAATCTGATAACCGCCAGTGGCAACGTCTATTCCTTTGTTCTTTCCGAGATCTCAGACGTGACTGGCACCGAGCCAGACATGAAGATCTTTGTTGAACCGAAGGACGAGTCGATGCTTTCGGCCATCAATGGCGCGCCCCGGTTCGTCGCGGCGTCTCAGGTGGAAGAGGTCCGCCGGCAAGTGGAACAGGCGACAGCCGAGGCGCAGCACGCCAGACAATCGGCCGCAAAGGTAGTCGAGCGCGAGCAGGAGAAGTTCCGAGCTGAGTACCCGCTCAGCCTCCGGTTTCCCTACCGCTTCGATGCCGCCAAGCCGCCGTTCAACGTCACCGCGATCTACACCGATGGAAAGTTTACCTACATTCAGGCTCACCCCGACGAGCCGCCCGCTCTGTACCAGTTAAAAGACGGAAAACCGGATCTGGTCCAGTACGAGTTTCATGACGGGACCTATGTCGCCACGGGAATTCTAGACAGCGGTTACTTGGCCGTTGGCAAACAAAAACTGAGCTTTATCCGGCAGGAACCAGGCAACAAGTGAGGCTCCGACGATGCAAAACCCGACTCCAGACTCCGAGAACACAAGGCGCGAAGAGCTCCCGGCGCAGGCTTTAACGGCGAAGCCGCCGGGCATTCTGCCAAAGAATACTCAGGCGCGGGTCTTCGCTGTACTGGCGGCGGTGATCGTGGCCGCTATCGCTCTGTCGGGCGGCGGATCGAAGACCAAGACGTCGGCCCAAGTCTCTCGGGGCGTGAATGTCATCGACCCGAGCGCCGACCGCATCGCTGAGTATCGCCGCCGACTCGATGAAGAGACGCGAAAACTTGCCGCCGAGCAGGCCGCCTTGAACGAGGCCAAGCAGGCTGCTGCAAGTGCTGCACCTCGCGTCAAGGTTGCCAGCCAACCGGCGGGGACGCCCGCAAGTAACTACGAGACAGTGCATCCGACAACCAAGTCGGATCGCGACGAACCGAAGCGGGAAATCCAGTCGGAGAAGGCTCGTCGGGACTACGACTCCCTATTCGCCTCGAACGTTGCCTTGAGCTACCGCAACCACGAGTCGCGGTCCCCCGCTGATACCGAAATAGCTCGTTCGCCGCTTCTTGCCGATTCAGGATTGTATCGAGTTCCGCCAATAGCCCCCGGCACTTCGGGGGCGACCCAGGGAGCTGCGCCCGTGGCCTCAAGGCCTCCGGAGCGCACTCCCCCGGCGGAAGAACCCAGCCGCGCCGACGGCCCGCTCTACCGCCTACTCGAAGGTACGCTACTCGACACCATACTCACCAACCGGCTGGACGGGGCCCTCGCCGGTCCTGTGAATACCATGTTGACCACCGATGTCTACTCCCACGATCGCCAGCATCTGCTGCTTCCCCAGGGCAGCCGGATACTGGGCGAGGTTAAGCCTGTCGCGAGCTTCGGCCAGCAGCGTCTCGCCGTCGTCTTCCACAGGATTCTCATGCCCGATGGATACTCTGTATCGCTTGATCGCTTCGAGGGCATGAACCAGATCGGGGAAACGGGTCTCCGGGACCGGGTCAATCACCACTACCTGGAGATCTTCGGCGCCTCGATCGCCATCGGCGCCATTGCGGGTCTGGCTCAGGCCAATACCCAGTATGGCTTCACCGAGTCGCCCTCCGATCTCTATCGCCAAGGCGTCGCATCCAGTCTGTCGCAAAGCTCGCTTGGCATTCTCGACCGCTTTCTTAATATCCTGCCGGCATTCACGATCCGCGAGGGGCACCGGATCAAAATCTATCTTGCCGGCGATCTGCTCCTGCCGGACTACGCCCGGCACACTATTCCAACCAGTTTTTGAAGGAGAACTATCCATGAAATTTCTCAAGTTTCTGTTCACTGCCCGCATGAGCTTCCTGCTCTTCGCGCTTCTCGCCTTTGCCATCACGCTGCTTTATCTGGGCTGGGCCAGCCACAGACAGACGCCGGGCGCGGCCCGTCCGGCCAGTACGTCGGAGGCCCGCTGATTCCGCCCCCTGCAGCCTCGATCCTGACTAGGAGCCATTTATGAAAACACGCCTCACGGCCGCCGTTCTCTTTCTCGGACTGTTGTTCGGCGCGACCATCGCGCGAGCGCAGTTCGGCTTTGGACTCACGGTTTTCGATCCTTCGGTCTATGCCGAAGCCGTCGCCGAGGTATCGAAGCTGGTCGAACAGTACAACCAGCTTGTCCAGACTTACCAGATGATCACGAACCAATACCACCAGATGCTTTGGATGTCTAAAGAGCTGCCGGGTGATTTCGCAAGGTTCCGCGCGACACCCACGCCATGGTTCTTGACCTTGGCAGCGAACACGTACGGCACTACCGGCGGCTGGATCGCGGCCATCAACACAGGAATCAACGTCCCGATTGGTTACCAGGGAGCCACGGTTCCGCTCCTGCCGTATGGCCCGGCGATCTCTAACGTTCCCCCCGCCCAGCGCACGACCCTCGAAAAGCAGTACGCCACGGTCGAGCTAGCCGACGGCGCCAATCAGGATGGGCTGGAGACTCTCGGAACCTTGCGAGCGAACGCGCCGCAGGTTGAAGCCGCTATACAGAATATCGAGGACGCCTCCCTCGACCAGGCCTCCGATTACAACACAGAGATCGCGGTTCTCAACAAGATAAATGCGGCTTCGGTCATCGCTCTCCGGAACACTCAGGACTCGAACAAACTGCTGGCGACACTCGCCGAGCAGCAACTGATCGAGGCCAAGCGCCGGCGAGATTCCGAGGCCGAGTCGGTCAACAACCACGTCGCGTTCATGGCGCGCGAGCAGAGCTATCTCTCGAGTCAAAAGGCCGGCGCAAGCGACGCCATGATGGCGTTCCGGATGCCCTGAACCCCTGAAAATCCGCAGAAGTGAGACCAAGTTATGTTGCCAAGTTCAATGAACGATCTGTTCCAGTTCCTCAGCGACCTGCTGACCTCGCATGCCGCCGTGTTCGAGACCCTCGGCATCGATTTGTTCCGCGGCTTTGCCGTGATCCTGATCGTCTGGTTTGGCGTGAAGTCGGCCCTCTCCTCAGCCGGTGGCGGACCCGGATTCCGGTTCGACCACTTCGCCGAGCTTCTTCTCTCAATTGCTTTCGGCTTCGCAATGATCACCTATTACAGCCAACCGATCCCCGGCTTCGGAGTGAGCTTTCACGGGCTGATCACGAACCAGGGCTTGGCCCTCGCCAACCAGTTGAACCACGGGATGGTCTCGGAGGTCTTCTCCCGGTTGGACGGCATCTACTTTTCGCTGGAGGTGCCCGTGGTGGCCTATGACATCGCCGCCGTCATCCACTTCATCCTGATTGTCGCCATGATTGTCGTCCTCGAAGCGGCGGTGTTTTTCGTTATCGCTTTCGGCTACATCGCCGCCGCCATCGCTGTACTCCTCGGTCCAGTGTTCATCCCTTTCTTCATCGTCCCGAAGCTCGAGTGGCTGTTCTGGGGGTGGTTCAAGGCGTTCCTGCAGTACTCGTTCTACCCGGTCGTCGCCAACGCCTACCTCTACGTGTTCGGAAACATGCTCGTGCACCTGGTGGACTCGCAGCCGCCGCCGTACGACAGCGCCGCGATCGCACTGCTGTTCGCGCCGCTGCTGTTTCTCTTAATTGCCTTTGCTTGGGGCGTCGTGAAGATTCCATCGCTTGTCAGTTCGCTGTTCAGCGGTAGCGCGGGCGAGTCCGTCGTACCACGGTTTCTCTGAGGAGATCTTATGTCGGAACTTACCAACCAGATGCCGTCTCCCGATGCGGATCTAACCTCCGCCCGGCGCCAATTCGTCGAGCTCTACGCAACGCCGCTTATCGCCGGCAACTACCTCCGCATCGCCTTGGCCTGTGTCTCCTGTGTTTGCCTGGCGCTGGTTTTCTTGAACGTCCGCACCTCCCAGGCCTTTCACAATCTCAAACCGCTGGTGATTCGGATCAACGATGTCGGCCGAGCCGCAGCCGTTAATTACGAATCGCTCACTTACCAACCGCGCGCCGCCGAGGTCCGCTATTTTCTGATCGAGTTCGTGACTGAACATTTTGGCCGGATGCGAGCGACCGTCCGCGAGAACTTCGCCCGCTCGCTCTACTTCCTGGATGGCCGCCTGGCCGAGGCGGCGATGGCGGACAGCCGCAAGAACCGCACCATTGAGAATGTGCTCGCCGGCCAGGGACCGCAGATCGACATCGTCGTCGACAACGTCGCGATCGAGGATCTTCGGAAGCCTCCCTACAAGGCGACCGTCGACTTCGAACGTGTCTACTACAACGATGGTGACGGCTCGGAACTGAGGCGGGAGAAATACACGGCGCATTTCGTGTTCGTATTCCGCGACAACGTTCCCAACGCAATGATCCCGGTGAACCCGCTCGGTATGACCATCACCTATTTCCGGCAGGACCAGGCATTCCGCTAGGAGTGGCTCATGATCACAAACGTCTTCTTCGCGACCACAATTCTGTTCCTGGCAGCGGGCTTTTACCTCATGGACCAATGCCGGTTCCTGATCCCATACCGGACGCTGCTGATCCAGCGGTATGAGACAACGATTCTGCTCGCTGCAGCGGTTCTATTCCTCAACATCTATGCCGCCGTGTACTTCGGTGTCCGAAAACTCCTACTGAAGGAAACGGGCCGGAAGCTGGCGCATGTGGAGAAACAGCTCCGTACCGGGCAAAGCATTTCCGGTGAGCTTACGCGCCGTCTGGAGGAGGAGTCCCGATGAGCCGCGGATACGAACTCGATGAACGGGATGACCAGGGAGGACAAGCTCCCGAAGCTTCGCAACCCACCGGTGGACCGCGCCAGATCGAAGGCCGGGTGAGTGGCGGTGGCGGGTCCCCACGGAATCGCCAGCGGCAACGATCCACAGACTCCGACGACCGGTTTCCAGACACCCGTGCTACCGGACGGAGAGAAGTTCGCGCTCTTGGCCGGCGGTACGAACTCAGTGTCCGGGAGCGCGACGCGCTCCGAGACATTGGCCGCTTCCGGACCATCGCAACCGACGATTTACTCAAACATCGCTACGGTGGCATGGCCTCCTCGATGCGCCAGGAGCTGACGCGCCTGCAACAGCTCGGATTGCTGAAACGGCGCTCAATCTCGGTGGGAAAACATCGCGACACGCTCACGGTTGTGGCGTTGACTGAGCAAGGCGCCGGGCTGGTCCGACAGGACGAGCAGTTACCGGAAGACCAAGCGGTTTACGCCGGATTCGTCAAGCCAGCCGAGGTCCCGCACGACGCCGCGATCTACGCCATGTACCGCGCTGAAGCCGCGCAGATCGAGGGGCGTGGGGCAAAGGTCCGGCGCGTGGTGCTGGACTACGAGCTTAAGAAGGATATCTACTCGCGACTTGGCCGGAATAGGGATGCGGGAGCCCTTGAACATGCGCGCCGCCAGAAGGAGCTGGCAGCAGAACATCATCTGCCGATCGTGGACGGAAAGATCGCGCTGCCCGATCTCCGGATCGAGTATGAAACGCCGGAAGGCGACCTGGAACGCGTCGATCTGGAACTCGCAACCGAGCACTATCATCGCGGCCACATGGAGTCGAAGGCCCGCGCCGGCTTCAAGCTGTACGGCTTTGTTTCGACCTCGCGAGGAAGGCGGGCGCAGTGGGAGGGCAGGGAGTTGACCGCATCTGTTCTGTCTCTTTAGGAGGACGACTTCGAATGACTCTGGAACAACAACATCGGGCGATTGAGACTTTTGGATATACGGAAGCCGAGGCGCGGTTCCTGCGTCTGGTGGCGCTTCACGGCGGCTACTTTGTCCGCCGCCAGTTCCTGCTGTCGGCTCAGTGCGACCCCGGAAAGCGGGCGCAGGACTTCCTTGAACGGCTCCTGGCAAGAAAGCACGCTTGCCGGGAGATATTCCGGGAAGACCGGCATTTGTTCCGGCTGCACTTCAAGCCGATTTATGCGGCCATCGGCGAGGACGACAATCGCAATCGCCGCGAGCACCAGCCCAATACAATACGGCTTCGTCTGATGGGGCTCGATTTCGTTCTCGAGCATCCCGAGCACGAGTACCTGGCCACCGGATCCGACAAGCTCAGCTACTTTGTGGGGTCTCGAGGCATCGATGCAGGCTTGCTGCCGGCCCGCGCCTTCTACGTCAGGGGCGTGCTGATCAGGCGGCAGTTCATAGATGGCTTTCCGCTATTCCTGCGCCGGGATACTACTCCCAATATCTGCTTCTGCTACGTGGACGACGGACAACTCAGCACGGCCGCGTTCCGCTCGTATCTGCGACAGCACCAGCGTCTGTTTCAAGCTCTGGGAACGGTCAACCTCTACTTTCTGACGCAGGAAAGCCGTCGGTTCGACGCTGCCCTGCGCGTGCTTCGCCGGTTCACGAACCGGGTGGCTGACTCGACGGGCACGACAATAGACGTGACGCGTTTACTCGCTCATTTCCCTCACCGGCTCCTATGGGAGCGCCGCCAGACCGGGACGTTGAGCAAAGACCAGATGGACCGGTTAGCCGAGGATCTCCACACGTTCAACCAGGATCGTCATGAGCGCTTGTTTGAACTCTGGCGCGAGCGTGGAGATGAAGCCGTTCGCGGCGAACTGGCGACGGAAACCGTCCGTCAAACGGCTCTCGACGTCGACCTCACCGCCTGCCTTTTGGAGCACGACTATGACCTCTTTGGTGATCTGCGCGCGGCGTCCTAGTCCAGGGGTTCGGTGTCTGTTGCTTATAGATCGTGGCGGGAGCCGGGTGACCGTGCTGGACGGTCAGCCCGGTCACCCGCCCAGTCCGGACGCGGAGTCACCCGAATCGCCGCGCAACATCCTGCTCTTCCAACGTCATCCGGCGGTGGCGCCGGCCCACATGACGGCCCGGCGCTTCGGACCAGGTGCGGGAGCGACCCCCGAATTGGCGGCGGAGATCCGCCACCATCCCCGCTTCGCTCGCCAAGGCTCGCTCGGGGGTCGCTCCCGCACCTGGTCCTCCAAACTCCATCGCGATTCTCATCGCAATGGTGAGGCTTTCTGAACTCATTGGGAAGGAGTCCATCTCATGTCAACGGTCATCCCCAAACAGACCAAGAAGGAACGCGACCAGATCACGATCCGGCTCGATCGCGATATTCTGCAGACGCTAGAGCAGTATTGCCGGTATCTGGAATCGGGCCGCGATTACGTCGTCGGCCAGTGCCTGAGCTTCATCTTCCGCAAGGACCGCTCATTCAACGAATGGCTCGCGGCGCAAACGCCGGACGCATCATCACCATCTGCTCTTCCCGCGACGGCCAATGGCGCGAGTAAGCAGAGCACAGGGCCGGGGAAACCGGCAGCCATCCAGAGGCGGCTTTCCGTCACCGAATGAGGGAGAAGTCATGATCCGCTATCTAGTCGCGGGCCGCGCCCCGCTCAGCCTCGTCCTGACCTTCGGCATCGGCGTTGCCCTGAGCCACCGCTTTCCATTCCCAGAGAGCAACGCGATCTTGTGCCTGATCGCTGCAGAAAAGCCGGTGCTCTTCCTCGCCCTTCGTTACACCTACCAGGCGATGCTGTTCACCACGCCGTTCATCGGCCTCTCTGTCGGCTTCTCCCTGCTCTACATCTTCCTCGTCCGGCCGCAGGAGTCGATCGCTCCTGCTCCCCTACCGCCCTACCCGAACGTGAGGCAACGCGAGCGGCTCTTTCTCGTGGTCGGTGAGTTGCACCAGGCGAGGCGCCCGGAGCCGTCCGCTCATCCCCGATGGCTCGTCATTCCCGATCGCGGGCTCTATACCGGCATCGCCATCTTTGGCGCGATTGGAACAGGCAAGACCACCTGCTGCATGTATCCGTTCGCCGAGCAGATCTTAACCTGTCGCGCCGGCGATGCCGAACGCCGCGCTGCCGGGCTCGTGCTCGAAGTGAAAGGCGACTTCTGCCACAAGGCGCGAGCAATCCTCGAACATGCGGGCCGATTGGAGGACTACGTGGAGATCGGCCTGGATGGCCCGTACCGCTACAACCCGCTGCACAACGACCTGGAAGCTTACGCTCTGGCTTATGGCATAGCCAGCCTCTTGAACAACCTCTACGGACGGGGTAAAGAGCCGTTCTGGCAGCAGGCCTACACCAACCTGGTGAAGTTCATCATCCTGCTGCACAAGGTCAACTACGACTACGTCACGCTATTCGATGTCTATGAGTGCGCGATCGACCCTGACAAACTGGAAGGCAAAATCAAGGAAGGCGAGCGGATCTTCCATACCCAGGAGTACGTCCTGGTGCCGGACGCCGAATACATCGCCCGGCGCGAACTGGCCCGCTTCGGTTTCGACCGCGACCCCTCCACCAACGAGATGAAGGCCGGGATCTCGGTCGAACTGCTCGGCCATCTTGACCAGAATCACGTCCCCTACTCTCTGGTAACCGAGACTGGCAGCGAACCATCATCGGCGACGCCGGAATTGAGGCGGAAACGGGAGCAACTGGAAGCCGTTAAGCGCTGGTACTACCACGATTGGCGCCGGATCGAGCCGAAACTGCGGACTTCGATCGTGGAAGGCATCTCGGTTTTCCTCTCCCTGTTTGACGACAATCCGTCCGTGAAGGCGACGTTTTGTCCCCCCAAAGAATGCTACGACCTGGAACAGAACCACGATGGCCGCTTCGGCAGGCCGATGCCGCCGTTCGGTGAGCTTCTCGAGCAGGGAAAAGTCTGCGCGTTGAACTTCCCGGTGGCGATGAATCCAGGACTCGCCCGCGCCGTCGGAACACTCATGAAACAGGACTTCCAGCGGGCGGTGCTCAATCGGATTCCCCGGATGGACTTGGAACCGGCCCGTCCTTGGCGGGAGATCCTCTTCCTTTGCGATGAGTATCAGAGCTTTGCCACGGTTGGAGAAAGCGATCCGGCAGGCGACGAGAAGTTCTTCGCGCTCTCGCGCCAGGCCAAGTGCATCCCGATTGTAGCCACGCAGTCGATAAGTTCCTTGCGCTCGACTCTGCCCGGCGAGTCCTGGCGTACGTTGTTGCAGACGTTCCGGACCAAGATCTTCCTCGCACTCAGCGACGACTTCAGCGCCCGGACGGCCTCCGAGCTTTGCGGCAAGGAAGAGCAGCTCAAGCTTAGCTACAGCCTGTCGGAAAGTGACCAGGACGCGCGGGTAAGTGTGCTCACCGGTCGAGCGACGGCACACAAGGCCAGTCTGAGTACCTCGAAGTCCTATAACCTGCAGCGAGACTGGGTGTTCGAGCCGAAGGTGTTTTCCGAATTGAAAAACGCGCAATCGATCGTGCTCGCCTACGATGGATTTAACCCACTTCCGGCGACCTACTGCTACCTGAAACCGCATTACCTCGATCCGAACAAGTCCTACTTCCTGCAGTCGGCCGATGGTGAGATATGAGCTTCGAGGTAATCCTGCCGTTTCTTCGGCCCATCGAAGGCCTCATCCGGGATCCGGAAATCACCGAGATCATGATCAACGGCCCGGCGTGTGTTTTCATCGAGCGGGAAGGTCAGATCGAGCCGGTTCCCGGCGTCTCAATCCCGGAGAAGTCGCTACAAGTAGCGGTGAAGAACATCGCGCGCGCGCTCGGCGACGAGATCAGCGAGGAAAAACCTCTACTTGACTCCAGGCTTCCGGACGGCTCTCGGGTGGCGGCGGTGATTCCGCCATGTTCGATCGGCGGCACGACGCTAACCATCCGGAAGTTTCAGACGCGGATGTTCACCGCCGCGGAACTTGTGCGGACGGGCACAATGTCCGAGCGAATTGTCGAGTCTCTTCGCGATGCCGTCGAGCGCCGCCGTAACGTCCTGATCAGCGGCGGAACCGGCAGCGGAAAGACGACGCTGCTGGCAGCTCTGGCCGCATTCATCTCGGCGCGTGACCGGATCGTACTGATCGAGGACACTTCGGAAGTACAGATCGCCAAGCCGAACGTGGTGCGGTTCGAGGCGCGGCGCGAACAGCCCGGCTTACCTCCGGTGACGATCCGCGAGCTACTGCGGGCGACGCTGCGCCATCGGCCGGACCGGATCCTCCTGGGTGAAGTTCGCGGAGAGGAAGCCTTCGATCTGCTCCAGGCATTGAACACCGGTCACGGCGGGACACTGTCGACGATTCATGCAAACTCGGCGCGCCAGGCGCTGTCGCGGTTCACAAGTTGCGTGCTGCAGTCGGGAATCGAGTTGCCGTACCAAGCGATTCGCGCTCAAATCGGCGACGCCGTGCAGGTGCTGATCCACCTGGAACGGCGTCAAGGAAAACGCGTCGTCGCCGAGGCGCTGCGCGTCGACCGTTTCGATGCAATGGCCGACGGCTATGTGACCGAGCCACTTGCTGCGGACTGAGTGAGGATCACCCATGCGCAAGGACCCGGCTGTTACGTTTCTTGAAGACAACTTCGAGCCCGAAGACCGATTGGCCGTTGTGCTCATCGACCGTGGATCGGGAGCCGTCACGCAGCGCATCGCGTCAGTGAGGCGCATCGCATCGAAGGAATTCCAGCACTGGCTGCGCGAGCGAAACCGGGCCGGCGCCGATGTATTCGTCTCGATGAATGCATTATCGCCAGATGCTCGCGGCAGGACTCGCGGAGACGTCTCGAAAATCCGGCACCTGTATCTGGACTTGGATGATAACGGCGATGAAGCGCTTGAGCGTCTCCGCAGCAACAAGGACCTGCCCGAACCGAACTACGTCGTCAGCAGCTCTCCAGGACGCTGGCAGGTGTCGTGGAAAGTTCAGGGTTTTGACAAAGAACAAGCCGAAAAAACGATGCGCGGACTAGTCCGGGCGTTCGGAGCCGACCCAGCGGCGACCGACTGCGCCCGCGTGATGCGAGTACCGGGGTTTTCGAATCACAAACGGCACCCGGCGCATTTGGTGCGTTCCGAGCGATTATCGGATACGATTTCGACTCCAGAGATGTTCCCTCGTCTCGACCTGGATGGCCGGCACATGATGGTGGGCGAAGGTTCTCAACAGAGTACAGTGCGCAAACGGACACCGGACCGTGTGTCTCAGTCCGAATTCGATTGGGCATATGCCCGGCGGGCTCTCGCCCGCGGCGAATTTCCTGAGTCAATCATCGCAGCCATCGCGGACTACCGGCGTAGCGACAAACCGAACCCTGAATACTACGCTCGACTCACGGTGGAGAAGGCACGCCGCGGTCTGTCTCACTCCGACGAATCTCGCGAAGATCCGGGCCCCGATCGCTGATGAATATTCCAGTGTGTACGCGCGATCACCGCCGCTGAGTAGAACGGCTACTTCGTGTTCGTGACCGCCAAATCTGCTCCCGGGTTGAATCTCTCAACCGATATCATCCGAAACCTGCCCGACACCGATCAGTCACCTGACGGGCACATCATCAGCAGATGGCCACGAGATGGACTGACACTTACGAGCATTGCGCAGCACTGAAAAAAGGGAGGTGCCCTAGTATTACTGTGTTATAAAGTGTCTGCGCTCAACCACTTGGCGAAGTGACGCTATCCTGAATGGAGATGGGTGCTCCGGCGTCGGGTGGCGGACAATCTCCGGAAGGAAGTTCACCTCCTTGTGACTGCCGCAGCGGTTCAACACCGGCCAATCGGGGCGCGATATGACGGCACCCGCAGGCTCTTGTGTCCGCATGGGGTGGGTTACAACGAGCCGAGCGAGTGGCGCGTGTTCTGTTATCAGTGCGGAGGAGAAGCCAAGAGCGGACCACTGCCGACTGGAAGTGAGGGAATCGGGCGGTGTCTATCGCTGGAGAAGCCCTCTGGCGTGGAGTTACTGGACGGTCCTTGGCGAAGCGAACCTCACGCTCGTCAGCGTTGCGTAGAGAACGTTGAAGTAAACGCCGAGGGCTATCCTGGGGGCGATCCGCAGAACGGGCAATGCGGTAGTTGCTGAAGCAACTGGCGCGCGATCCCGATGTGGAGCGTGGCGACCGAGTGGGGGTTATGCCGTTCGGGGCGGACGCGGCGACCCTCGCGGGCGGAAGTCCGGCGGCGGCTCCGGGGCTGATAGTCCAACATGGCCGGCGCGGACTGAGGGGGGAAAACGGGTCCGCTCGCTGATCAGGAACCCATAGGCCGCGATGCACAACGTGGCGTGATGATGAAATCCGCGCCAACTCCGTCCTTCATAATGGCCTAATCCAAGTTCCTGTTTGAGCTCCTCATAGTCGCGTTCAATAATCCAGCCGTGTTTGGCCATCTTCACCAGAGCTTTCAGCGAGGTCATAACCGGCAACGAGGAAAGCCAGTACTTGGTGGGCTCCGATTCTTTCTTGGGCCATTCGATCAAGAGCCATTCTTCCGGGTGTGGTTCGGTCCGCTTTTCATCGCGGTGAGCCGGACGCACCCGGACAGCGGCGAAACGAGAGCGCAAAGTTTCTTGACTGCCTAGCCGCCAAGCGACATCCTTCCAAGCCGAAGACGGCAAACCAAGAGCCAACTGCTTTACCGAAACAGGCTGGTGCTCAGCGTTGCGTTGCAGGCGCTTGGGTGTTGCCCCACGGCCGGGCTTTCGCGGCGGGGCCGGCAAGGGTTGTTGTCCAGGCGCCCAGGCCGTCGTCGAAGACTCGACGCCTACGACATAGCTCAGCCCGAGTTGGGTGAGGGCGGTGCGGAATGGCGTGCCGTTTCCATAACCTGCGTCTGCCAGCACCACTCCTTCGGCAACCTTCTGTTCCACCGCCTTCCGGATCTGTTGTAAAGCAATCTCTGGCTTGGTTTGAAACTCAGTCCCTTCGGGAACCCCGGCCTGCTGACAGCGTTCGGCGTCCTGGCACCACACCTCCGGCAGATACAGCCGCCACGCGATGGGCAGACTCCAATTCCAAGTGCTCACCGACAAACTCACCGCCGCCTGACAATTGTCCTGTTTGCCCACTTGACCGCAGTACTGACGAGCCACTCCTACAGAATGCTTTCCCTGCTTCGGAAACCCCGTGTCATCGACGATCCACGCCACCACGGGACCGTGTTTCTGCATGGTCGGCAGCACCGCCCGTCGCACCTGCGCCAGCATCTCTTCGTCGTCCCATGGCGCGTCCGCCACCAAGTGGTGCAGCGACTGGTGGGTTCGACGAACATTGTCTGGGGCCAAGCGCGCCGCCATCGGCTCGACGCTCTTGCGCTCCCCGGGCAACAACAATCCCGTGCAGTAGTTCTTCAAGGGCGTGTGCCGGTCGGCGTGCCCCGCGGCGTTAGCCAGGCCCTCGATATATGCCGCGAAGCGCCTCTGTTGTGGGCCTGGCGAAGAGAGGCGTGATCCCACGAAAACAATTCTACAACAAAATGTTCCTTTTTAACACAGTAATACTAGTGCATCGTCCTATTAGTTCTTTATAGAATCATCTTTCGTTCGCTTGGCTCTTCGACGGCGCGGCTTTCGAGGATGAGTTGCCTGGTAGTCCTTGGTGGTCTCGATAATGTGTTGGAGTTTTTCGGGTCCCTTGGTCCAGGTGAACGGCTGGCAGGTGTTGTTGTAGCTGTGAAGAAAGTGCGTGAGGAGATCTTTGAGATCCTGCTTGGAGTGTTGCACGCTGTGCGCAAGCCCCTGCTTGCTCAGGATACTGAAGAAGCACTCGATCAAATTGACCCAGGATGCGTGCGTGGGAGTGTAGTGAAAGCTCACCCCGGGATGGCGGCCGACCCAGCGTCGCAGAGCTTCGTTTTTGTGGATGTTCAGATTATCCGCCACGATGTGCAGTTCGCGATCAGGATAGGCCCGCACGACTTCATTCATGAAGCGGAGGAAATTCACCGAAGTGCGCCGATTCCGAATGTGAGCGAGCACTTTTCCGGTGGCAATTTCCAGGGCGGCAATCAGCGTCTGCGTTCCGTGTCGCACGTACTCGTTGGTCCAGCTACGAGGCTTGTTGGCGCAAAGCGGCAGCAGTGGTTGCGTGCGATCCAAAGCTTGAATTCCAGGCTTGTCGTCCACGCAGATGACCAGCGCATTCTCGGGAGGATTCAGATACAGGCCGACGATGTCCAACAGCTTGGCCAAGAAATCGGGGTCCGGACTGAAGGTGAACGTGCGAATCCGGTGCGGCTGCAATTCCGAAGCCTGTAAAATCGCGTGAACCGTGCTGTGCGGTAGACCCACGGCGCGAGCCAGCGTGCGGACGCTCCAACCTCGCCTAAAAAATCTCTTGCCAACTTACACCTAAGTCGGGTAAAAAGGATCTGTCCTGAGTGTCTCCGTTGGCCGGTTTTGAACTAACCAACTATGGCCGGTTTTGAAGTGACCGCCGAGGCTCCAACGTCCCTGCGATTCCGGCTGCTGGCGGGCCAGCGTCTGTACCTTTTGCCGAACTCCAGCGTCGTGCTTGGGAGGCCGGCCGGAACGGGGCGCATCCTGAAGCCCTTCCAGCCCGCGCGACACGAAACCCCTGCGCCACTTACCCACCGTCACTTCGGGAAGATTCAAGCCAGACGCAATCTGCTGATTCGACTCTCCGGCGGCCGCTCGGAACACGATCCGGCTCCGAAGCGCTAACGACTGCGGAGTCGAGGCTGCTTGCGACCAACGGTTCAAAGTGGATCGGGTCTCGGAATCCAGCAGAATCGCGGGGGCAACTCGGGACACCCCAGTGTACCGGAAATCTCTTATACTATCAAGGGCTTTCTGTACGATGCAGCCATTTCGGAATCATGAAGTCGCGGCGTTGTGCACGGGCGGTGGGACAGGGGCGTAGGGATGGGAGGAGGGGAACGCCAGAAGAGGAGCTATTTTCGAGCAAGGGCTTCCCGGGCAAGTGGAGCGGCAACGGGAATTTCAAAGACCGATTCAACGGCGGAGCCGGACGGTTAGCCGGATTCGCGGGGAATGGGAGCGCCGAGGTTGAGCCAGAGCAGCCGAACGAACTGGCAGGCGCTGATTACTTTGTGCGTGCCGCGATGGAGATAGCGGAGCCGGTAGAGTCGGCTGATGACGAGGGCCAGCAGCGTCAGCAGCCATCCAAGCAGGAGGCTATTGGGGTGGTGGTGACAGATGTGTTCCAGCCCTTGGTAGGACTTGCAGTCGTTGAAACCTTGGTTCTCGATTTCCCAGCGGCTCTTGGCCATGCGGTATAAAGCCAAGCTGACGACCTTGCGTTTGGAGAAGTTGGTGAACCAGTCGGCCTGGACCACGGTGCCGTCCGGGTTCTGCTGCCGGTAGCGCAGCACCCGCACGGTCTCCCACCGGAGGGTTTCCCAGGGATCGAAATCTTCGGCGTCCCAGATCTCGATGCGGCTGTTGCCGTCTTTGAAAACGCGATGCGGGCGTTGCGTAGAGAAGCGCTTCTCCACGGCGGTGGACAACTCGGGGAGGTTATCTTTCAATCGCGCCACCACGGGCAGACCGAGTTCGTCGCAGACATGCAGGAAGGTGTTGGTCGCAAAACCTGCGTCCACCACGACGTAGTCGGCGAAGCGTGCGCCCAGGGTTGGCACGACGCGCCGGAGCAAACGCTGGCCGGCCGCATATTCGCTGTCCTTGGGTCCGTACGGCTCCACGTCGAAGGGCAAGGTGATGCCACTGCCCACCACACTGACCATAGCCAACTGATGACGATACCCCACGATCTGCTTCTTCTCGTTGCGGTAGGGACGGCACCATCGGCAGCGTTGTTCGCTACACCGGCCGACGGTGGTTCCATCCACGGCCAGGCCGATGGAGGGGGAATCCTGAAAGGTCTTGTTGCGTTTGGCGCGGTGCAGCACATCGATGAGCGCCTGCCGCGTGGGTGCGGGATCCGCACGCTCGCTGAAGTAATCGAGCGTATCATCGCTGAAGCGGCGTTCGATGCCGGTCTTGCGGAGGCGGGCGCTGCGGGCAATGGCCTCCACGGCATGGAACGCGGTCTGGCGCAGAAACTGCCCTGCCAGCATGGCCCACACCAGCGCCCGCGCTGGCAGACGGGGCTGTGCGCGGCCGTCGCCGCAATGGGCGAGGTAGCGCTTCAGCTTCAGCCGCCCCGCCGCGTACAACTTCAAACGGCGGAGCGAAGGACCATTCATGAGCGTTTGGATTTTTGTTTTCGCGCCAAGATCAGCAACTCGGCGTTGGCGGTGAGCACGTCGCGCACTGCGTCTTGAAACTCACGTCCGGCGCGCACGCGGGCGGCGACGCTTTCGGCCCACTCCTTGGGAATGCGTTCGACGCGGTGTTTGCCGGCGGACATGAAAGTCAGCGACCAGGCGGCGTGGCCGGGGTCCTTGGGATCGGCGCAATGGCAGGTAGGCCTGCCGCAGCGGGAATGGGTTTGGGTGAGCGTACCGGGCAGGAGGTTGTCCGGCAGGGGGAAGCGGCGCAAGAGTTCAAACTTGCGCTGGCGGAGGCGCGCGGCCTGGGGGCCTTTGGGCTCGCCCTTCATACTGTAGCAATTATGCTACAAGAATGACATACAATCAAGGATTTGTTTTGAGCGCGAAAATAGAAAGCCTCTGATCGACAGCCTTAATGCGGTTGCGAAATGCTTGCCTCTGCGGGCTGGCCCCGCTCCGCTTCAGCAATCATTGCGAAACGGCTGTGTACGATGCACTAGTGCTGCTCATCTCTTGCGCAACCGTGGCACGGTTGCTCCTGGCCAGGGCCGTGTCGCGCTCGCGGGAATTGGCGAACCGGGCTGCCGTCGGTGCATCGCGGGGCCGGTTGATTCAGCAGTTGCTGGTGGAGAGCGTGGCGTTGGCCGTCGCCGGGGGGATCGTCGACCTCATGTTAGCCCACTGGAGCTTGGGCGCAATAAGAGCTGTCAATGCGCTCAATCAGGCACCTGTCGCCGACACGCTCTTCGTGCCCGGCGTTCAAGAACTCCGCATCGATCCGTCTGTGCTCGGATTCACGACGGCGCTGTCCGTGATCACAAGCGTCATGTTCGGGACAATCCCGGCGGCGAGGGTGTCTCGATCCGGCGCCGCGAACGCACTTCGGGCACGCGGCGCTGCCGCAGGTTTCGCCGAGCTGGGCCGGCCCGGCCTCCTGGGGATGAATGCCCGGCCGATCCTCGTAGCGGGCCAGATCGCAGTCTCGATTGTGCTGCTGATCAGTTCCGCCTTACTCGTGAAAAGCCTGGCCAAGCCACAGGGCGTCGATCCTGGGTTTCAGCCCGCAAGTTTGCTAACTATGAGAATTTCCTTGCCGGGCAGCCGGCATGCAACCGGGCAGCAGAAAACTGCACTTTTCGCAGAACTCGTGGACCGGGTGCGAGATCTGCCAGGAGTGAGCGGGGCCGCGATTGCGCTTTCTCTGCCCCCGACGACGAATAAACCCGGGACGAACGTGGAAGTGGAAGGGCAGCCCACGCTCGAAGCTAGCGACCAGTTGATCGCCCAGCTCCAGAGCGTTAGCCCGGACTATTTCCGGGCGCTGCGCATCCCTCTCTTAAGGCGGCGTGAGTTTACGGCAGCCGATGGCGCACCGGGCGCCCGGCCCGTGGTCATTGTCGATGAAGCATTTGCCCGCCGGTTCTGGCCCGAGTACCCGAACGGAGCAGATCCCGTCGGGGGCCACATCAGCGAGGGCGCTGACCGCATACGCTCCGCCGAAATTATCGGTATCGCATCGGATGTGCGCGAGCGCCAGGTCGCCGCGGAGCCCGAACCCGAGTTCTACGTGCCTACTGTGGTTCACCCGCCGCAGACAGCCTATGTTGTGGTTCGTACCGGCGGGGCACCCCTCAGCGTCGCCAATGCAGTGCGCGGGCAGGTGTCAGCGATCGATCGCGACCAGGCAGTCTCCGAGATCCGAAGCATGCAAGACATCTTTGATCTGACGCTCGGGCGACGGAACCTAGTTATGACACTCCTGGCTGTGTTCGCGGGTATAGACATAATTCTTTCCCTCTTCGGGATTTATGGCGTGACGGCCATTTCCGTAGCGCAACGGACGCAGGAAGTTGGCGTACGTCAGGCGCTCGGAGCGCAGCGCGGCCAGATCGTATGGCCCATGTTCAGACAAAGCCTGGTTCCGGCGCTCTTTGGCATTGGCTTCGGGGTTGTCGCGGCCTATTCTTCGACGAGAGTGCTGACCGGATTTCTTTACAACGTGAGGCCGACCGATCCGGCCGCGTATGCGGTCGTTGCGCTCTCTTTCCTGGTCGCGATTTCGGCAGCGAGCGTATTTCCCGCGTGGCGCGCGGCCACAGTGGATCCCATGCCGGGACTCAGAGTGACTTGATGTATGAGGCTCGCCTGTATTTTGCTTGGAGTTGTGGGCGTGCTGTCCTGCGCCAGTCGGCGCAGCGCGGGACATTATTGCGTCGTGCCAGGAACGCCGGATTACTTGCTCCAGTCGCCCGATTCGGACGACCTTCGTTTTCCCGACGTACTCGCCGGCTACACCGGCGTCGGGGACGGCTCAGTCGACTTGCGTCCCCACATGTTACTTCAGATCGAGAGTGCCTATTTCCAGGCCAACGCCCCTGAGCACATACTAAAATACTATCATTGGTGCGGAGATGGTACGATTTCGAGTTGCGGACAACGGCGCTCTTCGTATGGTTTCGCTGGAAACCGACCTCGCCCAGCGCCTATACGATCAGTCCGCGGCCGACGATCTCGCACCGGCCTCGATGGCTCGTTTCCACCATCACCGGTACCATTACGAGGTCACTTTCCACTCCAAAGCCCGAGAGCGCGGCGCCGTATTGCTGGGCGCCGACTCCGAAAACAACCTCCAGGTGCAGGCACGGCACCTGCTGGCCGATCCGGATTCTGTCGGCACGGACGCGTTCGCGCGCTGTGTCGCCTTTCCCAGGACCTGCACCGTGTCGCTTGAGATGGAAGGCATCGTGAACGGCGCTGCACGTACCGCCGTCTGGGGAAGTACACTGGCGAGCGTTGTCGTTCATCCGCGGCGGCTCGACACCATGCGGAAATACTCCGGCCATCCAACGCCGGTCGAGATTCCACCAGGCGGTCCTCAGGCGCTGAGGTTGCCTCTTCTGCCGGGTGACCAAGCCAGGTGGCAGTGACCCATGGTCCCGACGCGTAAGGAATTGCACATCATGCGAATCATTTGGAAGCGCGGCGAGTCGTCAGTGCGTGACGTCTATGAAGAGATGCGGAAAGACAGGCGCATCGCTTACACGACTGTCATGACTCAGATGAATCTGCTCGTGCGTAAGAGGCGACTGACGAAGCGTCAGTCCGGAAGAGCTTTCGTCTACATAGCCGTTGGTTCCAAGGAGCAGGTGCTGCAAGAGATCGTCGAGGAGTTTGTGGAGCAGGTATTCCAAGGTTCGGTTCGCAATCTTGTTCGCACCGCTCGGTCCATATCGCGACCTGTCTCAGGCGCCGGCTTAGGCACCGGGTGTTGTCCTCGGTAAACTCAGATCGCTAGACCTGGCCGGACAGTCGTCAGTTCTATTGAGGTACTCGGCACAAGACAAAGTATGGCTAGTCATTAAGTGTCCGCTACGTCAACCACAGGTGCTATGAAGCCGCGACGGTGCCTGGCTGCAGGTTGGCGAGCCTTGCCATCTGATCGAGTTTCCAGCGGTCGGGCAACCAGGCGGCCAGATCGCGTTCGGCAACGAGCGGTAGGTTGGTGAGCAGTTGCTTGAAGTAGATCTGCGGGTAAATCTCATGGCGGCGGCAGGTCGAGGCGAGGCTCGCCAGGGTGGCCGCCGTGCGGCCGCCCCGCGCGTTACCGACGCAGGGCCTGTTTTTGCGGTTCAGCACAACACGTTTCATCTCGCGCTCGCGGATGTTGTCGTCATCGATCGCGACTGCGCCATCCCTACAGAACACATTCAGTTCTTTCGTGTCCGCTACGTGAACCACAGGTGCTATGAAGCCGCTTCGGCGCCTGCTTGCAGGTTGGTGAGCCTTGCGATCTGATCGAATGTATCCGTCAGAGCAAACCCAGTCCGGCGGGACTGGAGCGTCCGACTATTGACGCGGCGCGGCCCAGGCTGCCGGCGTGAGATCCGCCAGGCGAGATACCGGAACATCGGCCAGTCCGGGTAGGACGGCGGCCAGATATTCTCTCGGCGGGATCTGGAGACGGCGACAGGTTTCGATGATCGAAAGGATCGCGGCCACTTTTGGGCCAGCTTCCTTGCTGCCCAGATGGATCCAGTTCTTCCGTCCGAGCGCCACCGGGCGCATGGAGTTTTCCGCCAGGTTGTTGCTCAACTCCAGTTC
>DAIDIH010000009.1 GCA_027459465.1 Bryobacterales bacterium
GTGCTGGTGCTGGAAGACACCACCGAACTGATCCGGGCGCAGAAGGCGGCGGCGTGGCACGAAGTGGCGCGGCGCGTGGCGCATGAGATCAAGAATCCGCTTACCCCGATCGCCTTGTGCGCGGACCGCATCGCGCGGCAACTCGAGCGCAGCAACCCCTCCGCGGAGATGTGGCGCATCCTGCGCGAGTGTTCGAGCACGATCGGGCGGGAGGTGGAGAGCGTTCGCGAGCTTGTCGACGAGTTTTCGCAGTTTTCGCGCTTCCCGGCGGCGCAGCTAACGCTGGGCGGCATCAACGATGTGATCGAGAATGCGCTAGCGGTGTTCGCCGGGCGGCTCGAGGGCATCACGGTGGTTCGCGATCTTGGGGCGGGACTGCCGCCGCTCATGCTCGACGCCGAGCAGTTCAAACGAGCGATCGTCAACCTGGTCGACAACGCCGCCGAAGCGATGCGCGAGTCGCCGGTGAAGCGGCTCACGATCGCCACCCGCGCGGAGGGGGAAGCGGTGGAAGTGCTGGTGGCGGACACGGGGATTGGAATTTCGGAAGAGGATAAAGAGAAATTGTTCCTGCCGTATTTCTCCACCAAGAATCGCGGCACGGGGCTGGGCCTGGCCATCGTGAACCGCATTCTTGCGGACCATGGCGCCTCGATCCGCGTGGAGGACAACTCCCCGACAGGAGCGCGGTTCTTTATCGAGATTCCGCTGCCGACCGAGCATGAGGCGGCGGCGGTGGCGAGCGAGGCGTCCGCTTGAGGCCCGCGCGGCTGCTCGTGGTCGACGACGAGCCACTGATTCGGCAGTCGCTGTGCGGCGTGCTCGAGGACGAGGGCTACCAGGCGGCCGCGGTCGCGACCGGGGAGGAGTGTCTGGCCGAGATCGGCCGCACCAACTACGATCTGGTTCTGCTCGACATCTGGCTTCCGGGGATGGACGGTCTAGACGTGCTGGCGCGCATTCAGGAGATTCCTCTGCCGGCGCGGCCGGCGGTGATCGGCATCAGCGGGCACGGCACGATCGAGACGGCGGTGAAAGCGACCAAGCTGGGCGCGTTCGATTTCCTGGAAAAGCCGCTCACCATCGAGAAAGTCAGCGTGGTGGTGAAGAACGCGCTGCAACAGCGGCGGCTGGAGATCGAGTTGGAGCGCTTCAAGCAGGAGGACTCGCCGGCCAACATCATCGGCGAGAGCGTGCCGATGAAGGCGCTGCGCCAACAGCTTGCGCTGATGGCCGCCACCAACGGCCGGGTGCTGATTTATGGGGAGAGCGGGACGGGCAAGGAACTTGTGGCGCACGCGATTCACAAAATCAGCCCACGGGCCGAGGGCCCGTTCATCGAAGTGAACTGCGCCGCCATTCCGGAGGAGATGATCGAAAGCGAGTTGTTCGGGCATCGCAAGGGCAGCTTTCCCGGCGCGGTGGAAGAGAAGCCCGGCAAGCTGCAGAAGGCCGACGGAGGAACGCTTTTTCTGGACGAAGTGGGCGACATGAGCCTGAAGACACAGGCGAAGGTGCTGCGGGCGATCGACGAGCAGCGGTTCGAGCCGGTGGGTGCGGTGGCGTCGATTCAGGTGGACGCGCGGGTGGTGGCGTCGACGAACAAGAATCTGGAAGAGGAGATCGAGCGCGGGAATTTTCGCGAGGACTTGTTCTACCGGCTGAACGTGATTCCGTTCTACGTGCCGCCGCTGCGCGAGCGCATCGAGGACGTGCCGCTGCTGGCCGGGCATTTCCTGAAGGAGTTCACCACAGCCTACGGGCGCAAGCCGAAGGAACTGACGCCGGAGGCGCTGGACGCGCTGCGGGATTACCCGTGGCCGGGCAATGTGCGCGAGTTGCGCAACCTGATGGAGCGGATCGTGATCATGAATCCGCAACAGCGCATCGAGGCGCGGCACATTCCGCTGCATCCGAACAAGCGCGCGGTATTCGAACGTCCGGCCGAGCGCTACGGGAGCCTTCAGGAAGTGCGCGCCGCCGCCGAGCGCGACTATATTTTGAAGAAGCTGGAAGAGGCCAAGGGCAACGTGACCCGGACGGCGGAACTGCTGGGTCTGGAGCGCAGTAATCTGTACCGCAAGATGCGGGCGCTGGGTATTGCGCCGAAGGAATAAGCGGGTTCCGGCGCGGCAGGCCCCGCGCGGCGAGCCGGGCGTGAAACCGGCTACACTCGTACGCGGAAAGTCCCCTATGAAACTGACTGCTGTTGTCGCGTTGTCGCTTACGGCCAGCGCTGCGTTTGCGCAGGCGATTCCCGAGGCCCAGGTCCGGCGGCGCGCCGAAGCGCTGCTCACCAAGATGACGCCGGAGGAAAAGATCGGCCAGCTTTCGCAGATGTTCTATGGCGTGATCCCCGGAATGAAAATCTCCGACGACATTGTCCGCGAGGGCAAGATCGGGTCGTTCCTGATGATCACCGACCCGGTGCTGGCCAATCGCCTGCAGCATGTCGCGGTGGACGAGTCGCGTCTGCACATCCCGCTGCTGTACGGGTTCGACGTGATCCACGGCTTCCACACGATTTTCCCCGTGCCGCTGGCGATGGCGGCTTCGTGGGATCCCGAGCTTATCGAGCGTGTGCAGGGACTCGCGGCGCGCGAGGCGTCGGCGGTGGGCGTGCGGTGGACGTTCGCGCCGATGGTCGACATTGCGCGGGACCCGCGGTGGGGACGTATTGTCGAAGGCGCGGGCGAGGATCCGTATCTTGGCTCGAAGGTCGCCGCGGCGCAGGTTCGCGGGTTTCAAGGGCCGTACGCCGGGGCGGCGGATCACGTGCTGGCGTGCGTGAAGCATTTCGCCGCTTACGGGGCGGCGGACGGCGGACGCGACTACGACTCCTCGTGGGTTCCGGAGGACCAGATGTGGAACGTGTACCTGCCTCCGTTCCACGCGGCTGTCGAGGCGGGCTCGGCGAGCCTGATGACGGCTTACATGGACTTAAACGGCATTCCCGCGACGGCGAACCCGTTCCTGCTGCAGGATGTACTGCGCAAGGCGTGGAAGTTCCAGGGCTTCGTGGTGAGCGATGCGTTTGCGGTGCGGGACCTGCAGACACACGGTTTCGCGGGTACGCCGGAAGACGCCGCATTCCGCGCCTTCACGGCCGGCGTGGATATGGACATGGGCAGCATGACATATTCGAAGCAACTGCCGGCCTTGCTTCAGAGCGGGAAAATCTCGAAGACGGAGCTCGACGCCGCGGTGTTGCGGCTGCTCGAGGCGAAGATCCGGCTGGGCCTGTTCGAACATCCTTACGTGGACCTGTCGCGCGTGGCGACGGTGTTTGACATGGCTTCGACGCGCGAGGCGGCCCGCGAAGCCGGCGCGCGCGTGGCCGTGCTGCTTCGCAATGAAGGCAACGTGCTGCCGCTAGCGAAAAGCGTTCAACGCGTGGCCGTAATCGGACCGCTGGGCGACACCGATGATCTGCTGGGTTCCTGGTCGCTCGCCAACGCCCACGCACATGCGGTCACGGTGGTGGAAGGCATCCGCGAAAAACTGGGCTCGAATGCCAGCGTCGAAGCGGCGCCGGGCGTGCAGATTTCCCGCCGCTATCCGTCCTTCTTCGACATGCTGCTGGGCACGAAGCCCGAGCCGAAGTGGGACGCCGAGCGGGCGAAGGCCGAGTTTTCCCGCGCGGTGGAGCTGGCGCGCAATTCAGACGCGGTTGTGCTTGCGCTTGGGGAAAAGCAACAGATGAGCGGGGAAGCGGCGTCGCGATCCTCAATCGACCTGCCCGGCGAGCAGGAGCAACTGCTCGAAGCGGTGGCGGCGGCGGGCAAGCCCGTTGTGCTGGTGCTGATCAACGGGCGGCCGCTGAACCTGAGCGGCGCCGCGGCCCACGTGCCCGCCATTGTTGAAGCGTGGTATCCGGGCGTCGAGGGAGGCAACGCGATCGCGGACGTTCTGTTCGGCGACGCGAATCCCGGGGGCAAACTGCCGGTCACGTTCCCGCGCTCCACCGGCCAGATTCCGATTTACTACGCGCACAACCTGACGCATCAGCCCGACACCTCCGCGGGATTCACCTCGCGCTATTGGGACGAGCCTTCTTCCCCCCTCTACCCGTTCGGCTACGGGCTGAGCTACACGCAATTCGCGTTCTCGAACCTTCGGGTGAGCGCGCCGTCCGTGGCCAGGGGCGGCAAAATTACCATCTCGGTCGATGTCGAAAATACCGGGCAGCGCGCGGGCGACGAGGTAGTTCAGCTCTACATCCACCAGCGCTCGGGCAGCGCTTCGCGTCCGGTGAGGGAACTGAAAGGATTTGAACGCGTGGCTCTCGCCGCCGGGCAGAAACGCACCATCGAGTTCGCGCTCGGAGCCGAGGAGCGGAGATACTGGAATTCGGCGAAGCACGGGTGGGTGGAGGACGCCTCGACGTTCGACGTATGGGCGGGTGGGGATTCCAGCGCGTCGCTGCACACCACGTTCGACGTGAGCGAATAGCGCTCGCGATGGTGGGCCGATTGCACCGCAACAGCGGGAGGAGACCAGCCTTTGCGAAAAACATTGGGCTTAGCAATCGGATTTCTGCTGATGACCGGTGCGCCAATGGTGGTTTACGGCCACGACGACCACCATTACGAGCGCTACTGGGACCGGGACGGGCACGACTGGCACGAGTGGAATGAGCGGGAAGAGCACGCCTGGAGAGAGTATTTGCGGGAACAGCGCTGGGAGTATCGCGCCTGGAACCGATGCAACCGGAGGGAGCAACGCGCCTACTGGCGCTGGCGACACAGGCGCCCCGAGGCGGGCTACGATCCCGGATACGGCGACCGTTGAGGCAGGACAGGGGCGGCGCACCGTGCAGCCGACGCGCCACCCGTTGTGACTACTGATTTGGGGACGATGGCGGATTGGCGGGTGGCGCCGGCGGAGCCGATGAACCCGATCCGCCCGGCGCCGGCAGGGGAACGATCACTACGTCGTCCTGGTCGGACTGGATCGTTGCCGAACCGCAGTCGGTGTTGTTGCCGTCGGAGTCGAACTTGCAGCCGTAGATGCCGGCCTCGCCGACCGAGCATTCGCCGGCGTCGAGTTCGGCGACCCACCAGCCCGAACCGGTGGGCTTCTTGAGCGTATTGCCTTTGCCGTAGACGGCCATCAGGGTCGAGCCGTCGGCCGACTGCCCATTGCGGCACTGGAAGGAACGGTCTTTGCTGACATAAAGGACTTTATGATGATTGTCCCAGGCGACGTCCGTCGTCACCGGATTGCCGGATCCATCCACGTCGATGTCCTCGGTCCAGAACGAGTGAGCCACCCCACCGGGATGTCCTTTCACGGTGACGGAAGCTTTCCCCTTCCCAAAAGTGTCGGCTACTTTTTCCTTTTTCGCCTTCGGACCCGGCTTGTGGGTCTCAGCCTTTTCCTTCACGGCCGGACTGACTTTAATATCCGGCACCGAGGGCGGGGGCGGAGCGGGTTTGGCGGCCTCCTTCTTTTCTTCGGGGGCCGGCGCTTTGCTGCACGCTGTGAGAAGCAACAGCGAAGCAACAGGAATCATTGCGATAAGAATGCCAAAACGCGTGCGCTTCATAGTCTCCTTCTTCTGGCGGCGCCGCCCGTGGGTCACCACGGGCCTGTGGCGGCGCGCGCAACTATTCTCGCACTAAGCGTGACCTCAAGACCGAACGGCTTAGGCTTCCCCCGGGTCAGGCCGCCGCGGCAACCCGCATCGCTTCCCGTTGGATGCCCAGCAACATGCCTCGGAAGACGATGTGGTGAAAGGGAACGACGGCGTACCAGTAGAGCAGGCCGAAAAGTCCGCGAGGTTTGAAGAGCGCAATCTGCCGGAGTGTGCAGTGAGACCGGTCCCACGGCTCGATGCGGAACTCGAGCAGTGCCTCTCCGGGAAGCTTCATCTCGGCCCGGAGCGAGAGACGGCGGCCGGCTTCATAACCGGTGACGCGCCAGAAGTCGAGCGCTTCGCCGAAGCCGACCGTCTCCGGGTCCCTTCGGCCGCGGCGAAGGCCGGGCCCGCCAACCAGGCGGTCCATCCAACCGCGGATGCGCCAGAGCCAGTCCGCCGCGTACCAGCCGTGGCCGCCGCCAACCCGGCACACGGCGTGGAAAACGGTGCGGGCGGGCGCGTTGATCAGAATTTCG
>DAIDIH010000010.1 GCA_027459465.1 Bryobacterales bacterium
GACTGCTGCGGGCCGCTCCGAAGAGTTTCCCTGACAAGGGAAAGGGGGCAAATGCAAAGGCAGCCCCGACCCTTCCCGGGTCACACAAGGGGACATTTCTATCGAGGAGATACAGGGGACATTTCTATCGAGGCTTGACAGGCAGGCGGCCGGTCCTTGCCGGCCTGGCCAGCCGTAGCTTACGCTAATGGCAGTAAGAACGGGTCTTGAGGGAAGGGATCTTCATGTCTAGGAATAGCTCCCGCCGCGACGTGCTCAAACTTGCTACGGCGGGGATGACGGTGCTGGCCGCGAAACGGCCGGCGCGGGCCGGCGACACGCCTGAAGGCTCGATTGCGGTGCGTGTCACGGCAGGTGAAAAGCGGTATGCCGAGGACGAAGCGGTTACCTGGCGGCCTCGCCAGGGAGGCGGGACGGGGATCGAGATCGACCCAGCACAGAGCTTCCAGGACATCCTTGGCTTCGGCGCCGCGTTTACGGACGCGGCGTGCTATCTGATCCACCAGCTTAGCAAGGAGAAGGAGCAGGCGCTGCTCGAGGAGTTTTTCGATCCCAGCCAGGCGGGATTCAGCGCGTGCCGCGTGCCGATCGGATCAAGCGATTACGCGCGGGGCGTGTACAGCTTCGATGAAGGCGCACCAGATCCCGAACTGAAGCGGTTTTCGATCGCGCATGATCGCGCCTACATACTGCCGGTGTTAAAGCAGAGCAGGCGGATAAATCCAGAGTTGTTTCTGCTAGCTTCGCCGTGGAGTCCGCCGGGATGGATGAAAGCGAACGGCTCGATACTGGGTGGGAACATCCGGGTGAGGTATTTCGACGTTTATGCGCAGTATTTTGCGCGGTTCCTGGAGGAGTATGCGGCGGCAGGTGTGACGGTGAATGCGGTCACCTCTCAAAACGAAGTGGACACGGACCAGGATGGGCGGATGCCGGCGTGTCTGTTCTCGCAGGAGAACGAGATTGGGTTCGTGGCGGAGCATCTTGGGCCGCTGCTCGAGCGGCGCGGACTGAGCACCAAGATCTGGATCCTGGACCATAACTACAACCTTTGGGGACGGGCGATCTGCGAGTTGGACGACCCGCAGTTGAACCGGTACGTCGATGGCGTCGCCTGGCATGGCTATGCCGGCGAAGTCATGGCGATGTCGCGTGTTCATGAGGCGCATCCAAACAAGCACGCCTATTGGACCGAGGGAGGGCCGGACCTCGACGATCCGGAGTACGCAATCGCCTGGACGAAATGGAGCGAGACGTTTACCGGAATTCTGGCGAACTGGGCACGGTGCATCATTGGCTGGAACCTGGCTCTGGATGAGAACGGGAAGCCGGATATCGGTCCGTTTCGATGCGGAGGGCTGGTGACAATTCAGTCCGGGAGCAAACGGATTGCGCGGAGCGGGATGTACTGGGCGCTGTCGCACTACGCCAGGGCGATCCGGCGCGGTGCGAAGCGGATCGGTTCAACAGGGGCGATGGATGGGGTGTCGCACGTGGCGTTCCTGGACCGGGACAAGAAGAAGATTCTGATGCTGACGAACCGGGATGCGGCCCGGGAAGTGGTGGTGCGGGCGGCGGACCGGGAGGCGGTTGTAAGTCTGCCAAAAGACTCGATTGTGACGCTGAGCTGGAATTGAAGCTATCGGTTCACGATAGGTGGCTGGGAGGCAGGGACTCGAACCCCGATACGCAGATCCAGAGTCTGCAGTCTTACCATTAGACGACCTCCCAATGCCCTGGGCGTCTTTCTTCAAAGTGTAGCAAACCAGGGCTGCGTTTAGCCGCCATCAGCGTGTGGCGATGAGGGCTTTGGTGAGGCCCAGGAAGCGTTCGCGGAGGAGGCGCGCGCCGGGGAAGAGGTGGCGCAGAGTGGCGGCGTCGAGGAGGCGGACTTCGTTGAGGAAATGGGAGATGTAGTAATCGCGCTCGTCGGGTTTGGGGCGGGCGAGGAGTTGCCAGGCATTGAAGCGGGGGATGAGGCGGCGCTGCCAGGAGCGGGGCAGGTAGTGGACGAAGGGCGTGAGCAAGTGTAGTTCGAGGGGGAAGCGGCGGTTCGGGGTCTGGACCCAGTAGTGGATACCGACGCGCGCGATTTCTTCGGCGAAGGCGCGCTGGGCGGTGAGGTCGCCGACGTGCTCGATGACGGAATTGCTGAAGACAATGTCGAAGGAGCGATCGGGGAACGGAAGGCGGCGGCCGTCACCGGAAACCCAGGCGACATCGAGTGGGGCGGCTTCTTTGGCGCGGGGCGTATTGAGGATAGTGAGGCGGGGGCGGACGGTGGTGAACTCCCAGTTAGCGGGAGTGCCACCGACGTCGAGGACGCGGGTTGCAGAGGTGAGGGCGAAGAAGCGCTCGAACTGGCGCATCCGCCGTCGGCGGAACCGGCGGATGGCAGCCTGGACGAGGCGGTTCGTTGCGGGCATCGGAGGGCGGATCAGCGCCCGCCGTAGAAGCTGTGGGTCGGCGGAGGTGGATCCGTGCCGCGGACGGCGCGCCAGATTTCATCGTTCATTTCGTCGTCGTCGTTGCGATCGGCTTCACTGAAGTCGAGGTGGCGGGCGGCGACGCGGGCGTTGGGTGGGTTGCGGGCATCGAGCGGCACGCGGGGCTTCTCAGCGTCGTAGGGCGCCAGGTTGGGCGTGTTCGAGAAGGCGCGCCACATGGGTGTGGCCGCGGCGTCGAAGTGCGTCATCGGGTGCAGGCCGAGAATGAGTTCGATAGTGCGCAGCACGGAGGTGGTGTTGTACATGGTGCTGTCGATGATGCCGCGCCGGGTGTAGGGGGAGAGGACAAAGACAGGCGAGCGGTGGCTGTCGATGTGGTCGGGGCCGTTCTGGGCGTCATCTTCGATGACGAAGATGGCGGTGGAGGGCCAGAACTTGCTGTGCGAGACGGCTTCGACGAGGAGTCCGAGGGCGTAGTCGTTATCCGCGAAAAGGGAGATGGGCGAGAGTTTGCCGGGTGCGGCGCCGAAGGTGTGGTCGTTGCCGAGGCGCATGAGGATGAGTTTGGGCAGGTCGCCAGAAGCTTCGAAGGCTTTCAAGTCGCGGAGAAAGACGCGGACGCGGTCGACATCGGGGTAATTGAGGTCGAAGCCGCGATAGTCCCGGTTGGTGACACTGGCGAGAATGGGGTCGCGGACAGAGGCAACCTGTTCGCCGTCAGGCTGCAGGGGACGGTCGTTGACGAAGTGTCCGTAGTTCCGCATAGAGATTCCCGCCGCGGCGGCGTTGGTCCAGAGATAACCGGCGGGTGGAATCGCGGCGACGTCGCCTCCTTCATAGTCGTAAGTGGAGCGGCGCTTGGCGTAGGAGTTTGGCCAGAGTTTTTCGACGTAGTCGGGCGCGATGGCGGCATCGGCCCAATTGTGGCCGTCGGCGCTCACATCGGAATTGACGTAGAAGTTATCGAAGAGGACGAACTGGCGGGCGAGCTTGTGGTGGTTGGGGCCGGCCTTTTCGTCGAAGATGGCCAGCGAGGGGTCGCTCGCGCCCTTGCCGATGTCGCCTAAGACCTGATCGTAGGTGCGGTTTTCTTTGACGACGTAAATTACGTGCTGGATGGGCGAGGGGGTTCCGGCCGAGGGGACGGGATTGCCCGAGGGGACTTCGGCCTGGTCCAGGAGGTTGTCGTTGTAAGGAGACTGGGAGATCACGTCGCGGGTGAAGCCGGCCAATTGCGGGGAACGGAACGGCGGTATGAAGGAGGCAGTACCGGTCTGGATGTGAGCAACATAACCTGCATGGGCCTCGCTCGACTCGTATGGCGCGGCGCGGTGCAGCGGGTTTGGGCCGTTCGGGTTGGGGTAGCTGCGGCCGCCGCGGCCGTTGAGTACCACGAGGCCGCCATCGGGGAGGACAGTGACGGCGGTGGGATACCAGCCGGTGGGAACAAAGCCGAGCACGACGCTCGATTCCTCTTCGACGTTGACGACGGCCACGGCGTTCGCGTCCGAGCAGGCGGCGTAGAGGCGCGTTTGGGCCGCGTTGAGGCTGAGGGCGCTCGGCGTCATACCGAGCGGATGGCGGGGCGTCGTGGCGACGTTAATTGACTCGAGGCGATGGAGGGTGCTGCCGGCGTAGCCGACGACATAAACATTGTTGGTGTTGGCGGCGGCGACGAAGAGGCGGGCCGAGTACGCAGGTGTGTCGCCATTGATGTCGCCTTGCGGCTTGCGGGTGCTCCAGACCATGTCCGTAGGGTGGGCACCGATGGCGAGTGCGTTCATTTTGTAACCTGTGGCCGGGTCGTGCTGGTAGAGCGTGCCATCCGCCCAGCTTGTAACGAAGTAGGACTTGCCGTCGGGGGCGAAGGTGATGCGGTAGGGGCGGCGGCCCGTGGCGAAGCGATTAATGACTTCGCCCGTCTTGAGCCGGACGACGTCGATGCGATTGCGGTAAAGGCTGCAAGCGTAAAGCAGCGTTCCGTCGGGTGAGACGGCGACGTCGCCGGTGAAATCGAGCGCTCCGGGAGCGCCTGTGACAAGCGGGATCGTGCGCGAGGCGTGGAGAGCGCCTTCGGGAGAGACGCTGAATTCGAAGATGGCGGCCTTCGATCCGCCGCCGACCCAGATGGTGCGTTCGTCGGAGGAGAGGGTAAGGCCGAGCCAGCCGTCGGGCACGGGCGTTCGCGAGAGTTCCTTATGATCGGCGACGCTGAGGACGCTGACAGAAGGCGGGTTGTAGCCGCCGTTGAGGACGAAGATCAGTTTCCCGTCTTTAGTCAGGCGCTCGGTCATGGGCAGCGTGTCAAGCGGGACCTGCGTGCCGGCGGGTTTCAGGCGCCAGCCGCTGTTGAGAAGGAAGGTGCCGTCCGGCTGAGGACCGACGTGTTCCTGTGGCAGCGCTTGTGCCATGAGGAGACTTGCTCCGAGGAACGGGTTGAGGAAAATGCAGGATTTCACGCGCATGACTTGAGGGGTTTCATTCAGAAAATTGTTGGGCGATGGGGAAACGGCGGCCTATGCCGAAGGCCTTCGTGGTAACTTTGAGGCCGGGCGCGGCTTGCTGGCGTTTGTATTCGTTGCGGTCGACTTTGTTGACGATATCGCGGACGAGGGAGAGCGGGATATGTTCGGCGGACGAGATTTGTTCGGGAGAAAGGGAGTCTTCGATGTATCCCGCCAGAATGCGGTCGAGCGTGTCGTAGGGAGGGAGCGAATCCGTGTCCTTCTGATTCGGGCGGAGTTCGGCGGAGGGGGCTTTTTGGAAGACGTTTTCGGGGATGGCGCCGGGATGACGCCGGTTGGCGACGCGGGCGAGTTGATAGACGAGGGTCTTGGGGACGTCACTGATGACGGCGAGGCCTCCAGCCATGTCGCCGTAGAGCGTGCAATAGCCGACGGCGAGTTCGCTTTTATTTCCGGTGGTGAGCACGAGGGAGCCGGTTTTGTTCGACAGGGCCATAAGGGTGAGGCCGCGGAGGCGGGACTGGATGTTCTCTTCCGTCACGTCGGCCGGAGCGCCGTGGAACAAAGGCGCGAGAGTGGAGATCATAGCGTCGTAGGCAGCGCCGATGGAGACGATTTCGAAGCGGATGCCGAAATTGGCGGCGAGGGAACGGGCGTCGGTGACGGAGTGTTCGGAGGAGTACGGGCCGGGCATGCCGACTCCGGTGACGCATTCGGAGCCGACGGCGTCAACGGCTATGGCGGCTACGAGGGAAGAGTCGATGCCGCCGGAGAGGCCGATCAAGACACGGGAAAAGCCGCATTTGCGAATGT
>DAIDIH010000011.1 GCA_027459465.1 Bryobacterales bacterium
GACATCGACTATCATCCGAAGTCGCTGGGCGAGGGGCGGCTGCTGGAGGCGGTTGCGCACGCGCATTTCATCGGGATCCGGTCGGCGACGCATTTGACCGCGAAGGTGTTCGAGCATGCGCCGAAGCTGACGGCGGTGGGCTGTTTCTGCATCGGAACAAACCAGGTGGATCTCGAGGCGGCGCGGGAGCGCGGGGTTCCGGTGTTCAATGCTCCGTTTTCGAATACGCGGAGCGTGGCGGAACTGGTGCTGGCCGAGACGATCCTGCTGATGCGCGGGATTCCGGAGCGGAACGCGGCGGCGCATCGGGG
Source organism: Bryobacterales bacterium (assembly GCA_027459465.1). Lineage (GTDB taxonomy): Bacteria > Acidobacteriota > Terriglobia > Bryobacterales > Bryobacteraceae > JAJYKC01. The sequence continues at coordinate 312 of DAIDIH010000011.1, forward strand.
CGGGTGGATCAAGACCGCGGTCGGCTCGCACGAGGTGCGCGGCAAGACGATGGGCATCGTGGGGTACGGGCACATCGGGACGCAGGTGGGCGTGCTGGCCGAGTCGCTGGGGCTGCAGGTGATTTACTACGACATCGAAACGAAGCTGGCGCTGGGGAATGCGCGGCCCATGCCGTCGCTCGATGCGCTGCTCGAGGCCTCCGATATCGTGACGCTGCATGTGCCGGAGACGCCGCAGACGTTCCGGATGATGGGCGTGGAGCAGTTCGCCAAGATGAAGAAGGGCGCGCGGTTTTTGAACGCGGCGCGGGGGACGGTGGTGGACATCGACGCGCTGAAGGGAGCGCTCGAGTCGGGGCATTTGTCCGGGGCGGCGATCGATGTGTTTCCCGTGGAGCCGAAGGGCGCGGGCGACGAGTTTCAGAGCGTGCTGCGAGGGATGGACAACGTGATTCTGACGCCGCATATCGGCGGGAGCACGGAGGAGGCGCAGCACAACATAGGGCTGGAGGTGTCGGCGAAGCTGCTGAAGTACAGCAACAACGGGTCGACGCTGTTCGCGGTGAATTTTCCCGAAGTGTCGCTGCCGGAGCATCCGGGCAAGCACCGGTTGCTGCATATTCATCAGAACCGGCCGGGCGTGCTGGGGCAGATCAACGCGATTTTCTCCGAACAGCGGATCAACGTGGCCGGGCAGTATCTTCAGACGGACGCAAAGATCGGCTATGTCGTAATCGACATCGAGGCGGAAGACGGCGACGTGACGATGGGGCTGAAGCGGCGCATGGACGAGGTGCCGGGGACGATCCGGACGCGGGTTTTGTATTGACGGGAGAGCGATCCGCGATCAGACGCCGTCGTGTCTCGCTCGGTACTTTTGGGCGTCGTCGGCGATCTCCTTGATTTCGCGGCGGGGGACACTCCATTCGCCGCCTGCGCCGTCCCATATTTGGAGCTTCCGAACGTTTCCGGCGGCGAACTGATCCGTGAAATCGAAATCAGCGAGTTCGGTGTGCGCTTCCATTTCCCCGAGCAGTTTCGGAAGTTCCCGCGTGATTATTCTGAAGCCCTTCTTTCCATTTACAGGGCGATAGTAGTAGCCGCCGAGTCCTTCCCACCTCATGGGACGGCGGCCTACGTTGACGGCGGTCACGACGACGTAGAGGTCTTGGGATGCTCCCTCGATATTGAGGTCCGGCCTGATGCTCAGGAGCTTTCCTTCGCCCCCCGGCGCGATTCGCCGCAGGTCAGCGCTCAGCTTGACCTGCGCTCTGTCGCGGAGGTCCCTATAGAGTGTCCATCCGGCCGTGACACTCGATACAATTGCTCCCCAGACGGCCAAGAACGACGTGAGATTCGGGTCTCCAAACCAGTGCGCGGGATATTGTGGCATCGTATCGTTGCCGTCGGGGGGAGGTTTTACCCTTCTCGATTCTACTCCAACCTCGCGTGTTTGGTGCATCGCGCGGTTTCCGCAGCGGGAGAGGTGTGTTGCTCGGTGTATTTGGGAGGACGTCGGGTGTGAATGAACTCGGCTGTCGGTTACTCGTGGCGGAGAGCTTCCAGAGGTTCAATGCGGCAGGCGCGGCGGGCGGGGATCCAGGCGGCGAGGGCGGCGGTGGCGAGCAGAACCGCGGCGGCGAGCAGCAGGGGCGCGGGAGCGTAGGGTTGGACGCCGTACAGGAGGGTCGAGATGGAGCGGCCGGCGGCGAGCGAGAGGGCGGCTCCGGCGATGACGCCGAGGGTGGCGAGGCGGAGGGCGTCGCTTAGGATGAGCCACGCGATGCTCGCGCGCGTGGCGCCGAGGGCGGCTCGGATTCCGATTTCCCCGGTGCGGCCGGCGACTTGATAGGCCATCAGCCCGAATAAGCCGGTGGCGGCGAGCGAGAGGGCGAGGACGCCGAAGGCCGAGGAAAGCCAGGCGAGCAGGCGCTCGGCGAGGAGGGAATTGTCGCGCTGCTGCGTGACGGACCGGGTGTACTCGATGAACTCGTGGCCGGCGTTGCGGACGGTGCGGCCGAGGGCTTCGGCGAACTGAGGCGTGGAGGCGCGGGTGCGGAGCAGGACGTGGCCGTATTGGGCGGAGTGCGTGTATTGCCAGAGGTTGAGGTAGACGGCGGCCGGGTTGGGATCGCGCGGGTTGCTGAGGCGGGCGTCGGCGGCGATGGCGATGATCTCGAAGTTCTGGTCTTCGGGGCCGGAGCCGAGGCGGATGTGGCGGCCGATCACGTCGCCCGTGGGGTCGAGACGGCGGGCGAGCGATTGGCTGACGATGGCGGTTTGGGGGCCGGCGGCGGTTGGGTTAAAGTTGCGGCCGGCGAGGAGAGGGATGCGGAGCGTGGAGAAGAAGCCGCTCGATACGTGGTAGACCGTGGCGTCGATGCCGTGTTCGGTGGGGCTGGTGGTGAAGGCGGCGGGCTGAACGTAGCCTCCGTTCGAGAGGCTTGCGGATTCGACGCCGGGCAGCGACTCGATGCCGCGGAGCAGGGATTGATAGTAGGGGACGTTTGCGAGGCTGCGGTAACCGTTGGGCAAGGGCATGAGTTGGGCGTCGAGGAGGTGGGAGACGTCGAAGCCGGGGTTGGCGTTGTGGAGGCGGTCGAGGGAGGAGACGAATAAGGCGGTGGCGGTCACGAGGGTGAGGGCGAGCGCGACCTGTGTTGCGACGAGCAGGCGGCTGGCGGCGGTGTGGGTTTTGACGGAGCGGGAGGCGGACTGGAGGGCTTCGAGGAGATTGACGTTGCTTGAGCGCCAGGCGGGGAGGACGCCGAAGGCGAGTCCGACGATGCAGATGGCCGCGGCGGCGAAGGCGAGCACGCGCGTATCGAGCGGGGCCGTAAGCGTGAAGTTGATGAGAGTGGCGCGGAGTTGAGAGATGAGGACGCGGGCGGCGGCGTAGGCGAGGGCGATGCCCGCGAGGGCGCCGGTGAAGACGAGGACGAGGCTTTCGAGGGCGAGTTGGCGGGCGAGCAGCGAGCGGCGCGCGCCGATAGCCATGCGGACTGCCATTTCGCGGCGGCGATTGATGCCGCGGGCGAGGAGGAGGTTGGCGAGGTTGACGCAGGAGATGAAGAGAACGAGGAGGCAGATGCCGAGGGCGGCGGCGAGCGGGCGGGTGTAGCGGTTGCGGAGCATGTAGTCCAGGCCGTTGGCGGCGGGGATGAGGCGCAGGGGCTGGGAGAGGAACTCGTGGAGGCGGGCGCCCTGATATTCCGGCGGGACGGAGGCTTCGAGGAGGCGCGGGCCCGAGACGTTGAGGCGGGCCTGGGCTTGGGAGATCACCGTGCCGGGAGCGAGGCGCAAGAAGACGAACAGCCGGGACGGGAGGTAGGCGCTGGTGGAGACGATGGCGCCGGGCCAGAAACCGAGCAGGAGGCCGTGGAAGCCGGGGCGGGCGACGCCGATGATGGTGAAGGGTTGGCCGTCGATCAAGAGGGTTTGGCCGAGGGCGTCCGGGCGGGCGTCGAAGGCGGTGCGCCAGAAGGAGTCGGTGAGGACGGCGACGCGGGGACTGCCGGGCCGGCCGTCGGCGGGGGAGAGCATGCGGCCGAGTTGGGGCTGGAGGCCGAGGAGTTGAGGACATTGGGCGGAGAGGGCGAGGGTGCCGAGGGGTTGGATGACACCGTGAAATTCGGCGGTGAGCAGCGGGGTCGAGACGCCGCAGGCTCCGGTGAAGACGGGTTCGCGGGACAGAGGTTCGAGGATGGCGGCGGGCAGACCCGCATCGATGCGAACGAGTCGATCGGGGGCTTGGACGCCGGAGATGGGACGCAGGAGCAGGGCGTTCAGGAGGCTGAAGATGGCAGTGTTGGCGCCGATGCCGAGGGCGACAGAGAGGATAGCGAGGAGGCTGGCGAGCCATTCGCGGCGGAGGGCGCGGAGGCCGAGGCGGAGGTCCTGGCGGAGACCGTCCATTAAACCGAGTGTACAGCGGGCCGCGGTTCGAAGCGTTCGAGGGGAAAGGAGGCGCGGACGATGGCTCGGGCTTCGTCGAGGTCTTTGACGGCGCCGGCGCCCATGGCCTGGACGAGGACGTTGCCGGCGGCGGTGGCTTCGGCGGGTCCGGCGATGACGGGTTTGTTCGAGTAGTCGGCGGTGAGTTGGTTCAGCAGGCGGTTGCGGGAGCCGCCGCCGAAGATGTGGATGCGGTGGATGGGGCGGCCGAGGAGTTTTTCGAGGCTGAGGATTTTGTCGCGATAGCTGACGGCGAGGCTTTCCAGCACCAGGCGGGCCATGGGGCCGGGTTCTTCGGGAGCGGGGACGCCGGAGTCGCGGCAGAAGCGGGCGATGCGGGCGGGCATGTCGCCGGGGCTGGTGAAGTCGTCGGGGTTGAGGTAGACGGGCGCGGGCGGGGCGGCGGCGGCGAGTTGGGCGAGTTCTTCGTAGGAGTATTCGCGGCCTTCCAAAGCCCATGCCCGGCGGCATTCCTGGAGGATCCAGAGGCCGGCGATGTTCTTGAGGAAGCGGACGCGGCCGGCTGCGCCGATTTCGTTGGTGAAGTTAAGGGCGAGGGAATCGGCGTTGACGATGGGGGAATCGAGTTCTACGCCGAGCAGGGACCAGGTGCCGGAACTGATGTAGCACCAGTCCGAGCCTTCGGCCGGAGCGGCTGCGACGGCGGAAGCGGTGTCGTGGGAGGCGGTTGCGTAGACGGGGACCTCGGAGGAGAAGCCGGCGGTGCGATGGAGGTATTCGAGCAGAGAGCCGAGGCGGGCGCCGGGCGGGACGATTTCCGGGAGGATCGAGGCGTCGAGGCCGAGGGAGTCGAGGAGCGGCTTGGCCCAGGTTTTTTCGATGGGGTTGTAGAACTGCGAGGTGCTCGCGATGGTGAGTTCGGCGCGGGCGGCGCCGCTGAGCCAGTAGGAGAACAGATCGGGGAGGAAGAGGAGGGTTCGGGCGGTGGTGAGGGCCGGGGAGCCGGCAAGTTTCATCGAGTACCACTGGAAGAGCGAGTTGAACTCCATGAACTGGACGCCGGTTTGGCGGAAGATTTCCTCGCGGGGAACGACGGAGTAAGTGCGTTCGAGGAGGCCCTGGGTGCGGGCGTCGCGGTAGTGGCGCGGGTTGTCGACGAGGGCGCCGTCGGAGCCGAGGAGGGCGAAATCGACGCCCCAGGTGTCGACGCCGATGCCGTTGGGGGTGATGCGGCGGTCGCGGCCGCAGACGATGAGGCCCTGCTGGATTTCGTGGAAGAGGCGGAGGGTGTCCCAGTAGAGGCCGGTGGGCAGGCGGACGGGTTGGTTGGGGAAGCGGTGGAGTTCGTCGAGGGTGAGGCGGCCGGAGTCGAGCGTGCCGAGCATGGCGCGTCCGCTCTCGGCGCCGAGGTCGAAGGCGAGGAATTTCATGCGGCGAACTCGAGGATCATTTTGCCGACGCCGTCGCGATAGTGATCGAGGAGGTCGAAGGCTTCGGGGGCGCGTTCGGCGGGCATGGTGTGGGTGACGAGGTCGGTTTTGATGGCGCCAGAGAGGAGCATATCGAGGGCGGGGCCGGCGCGGTGGTTGGAGCGCTTGAGGGTGAGGAATCGGATCTCTTTGCCGAGGGCGGCGTGGAGGTCGACGGGGAGAGGGGAATCGACGGGGATGCCGGCGAGCATGAACGTTCCGGCGGGTTTGGTGACGGCGAGGCCGGCGTCGATGGTGGAGCGGTCGGCGGCGGCGTCGATGACGAGGTCCATGCCGCGGCCCTGGGTGAGGTCGAGGGCGGCGGCGCGGAAGCGGGAGAAGTCGCAGGTATCGGTTGCGCCCATGCGTTGGGCGAGGGCGAGGCGGTGGGGGAGGCGGTCGGTAGAAAGGACGCGGGCGCCGGCGTGGTGGGCGACGGCGGCGGAGAGCATGCCGATGGGTCCGGCGCCGATCACGGCGACGCGGTCGAATGGGCGGATGGAAACGAGTTCGAGCATGTGGAGGATGACGGCGAGGGGCTCGATGAGGGCGGCGTGTTTGAAGGCGAGAGAGGGCGGGAATTTTTTGGCGTTGACGGCGGGGATGACGGCGTATTCGCGGAAGAGGCCGAAGGTTTGGGGCGAGCCCATGTAGCTCGTGTTGAGGCAATGGATGTGCTGGCCGGCGAGGCAGTATTCGCAGTGGCCGCAGGTGATTTGGGGTTCGATGGCGACGGGGTCGCCGGGGGCGAAGCGGGTGACGCCGCCTCCGACGGCGGCGACTTCTCCGGCGGGTTCGTGGCCGAGGACCATGGGGTATTGGGCGGGGACGCCGCGGATGCTGCCTTCGCGGTACCAGTGAAGGTCGCTGCCGCAGATGCCGACCGCGCGGAGTCGGACGAGGATTTCGTTGGGGCCGGGGTCGGGCGGGGCGGGGATATCGGTGACGACGATGCGGCGTTGGGAGGCGAGTTGGGCGCAGAGCATGGCGAAACGAACCATTATGGCGTGAAGGGTGGGGGAGTGGCGTTACCATGTCGGGAGCATGGCAAAGAACATATTGGATTTGACGGGACGCGTGGCGGTGGTGGCCGGAGGGACGTCGGGGCTGGGCCGGGCGATTGCGATCGGGCTGGCGCAGGCGGGCGCGGATGTCGTGGCGAGCGGGCGGCGCGCCGAGCAGGTGGAGCAAGTCGCCAAGGCGATCGAGGCGGAGGGGCGGCGGACAGCGCGGATGCCGTTCGACATTCTGGACCGGAGCTCGGTCGATGCATTGCGCGATAAAGTGCTGGCGGAGTTCGGTGCGGTGGACATCTTAGTGAACGCGGCGGGGACGACTTTCAAGAAACCGACGTTGGAGATTGCCGAGGCGGAGTGGGACCGGCTCATGAACACGAACCTGACGGGGATGCTGCGGACGTGCCAGTCGTTCTACGAGCCGCTGAAGGCGAAGCAGCGAGGGCGGATCATCAACATCGCGAGTTTGAGTTCGTTTGTAAGTTTGTATCAGGTGACGGCGTATTCGGCGTCGAAGGCGGCGGTGCTGTCGCTGACGCGGAGCCTGGCGGTGGAGTGGTCGCGCGAGGGGATTAACGTGAACGCGATTGCGCCGGGTGTGTTCCGGACGGATCTCAACGCGAAGTTACTCGACGGGACGGAGCGCGGGCGGGAGTTTCTAACTCGCACGCCGATGAAGCGGTTCGGAAAGGCGGAGGAGTTAGTGGGTACGGCGGTGCTGCTGGCTTCCGACGGGGCGAGTTACATCACGGGGCAGTGCATTGGGGTGGATGGTGGGTTCCTCGCATCGGGGGTGAATTCGTAAAGAAAGTTGTCAGCCGTCAGGCTGGTGGGGCAGCGGGTGGGCGGCACGGCGAGGGATGCGCTTTCCAGCGGTGCACGCGAATCGTGCTCAGTTACGAGAACAGGCCGGAAAGCGGATAATGAGGTCAAGGCTTCAAAGTGTCTCTTGAACAGGCCATTCTGAAGGAGATTCAGGCGCTTCCGCCCGAGAAGCAGCGGGAGATCTACGAGCACGCCAAGCGCCTTCGCGGGGAATCCGCCAAGAAACCGCCGTTCAAGAGCATCGAAGGCCTATGGGCTGGCTTGGGCATCTCACTTTCGGCTGAGGAAATTGAGGAGAACCAGCACGAGATGTGGAAGAGTTTCGCCGGGGAAGACAATTGATCCCCGGTGTCGTCGTTGATACCCATTCGATTGTCTGGTTCTTGTCTTGTGACCCCCGGTTGTCGACAAAGGCGCGTGATGCCCTGAGGTCTACAACGGCGGCTGGAGACATGATCTACGTCCCCTCGATTTGCCTTGTCGAACTGACGTAGCTTGTTTTGGGTTGGGGGGCGCGACTGGGGGACCAATGAGGCCGATTGCTAAGAGGTAAGGGCTGACAGCTAATTCAGATAGTAAGTGCGGTACAGCGTGTCGCGCTGTTTGGGGATGAAGCCGGCGTCGCGGATGAGGCGGCGGAGTTCTTCTTCGCTGGCGCGGTGGTGGGTTCCGGCGGCGGAGACGACGTTTTCTTCGATCATGATGGAGCCGACGTCGTTGCCTCCGAAGCGGAGGCCGAGTTGGCAGGTTTTCAGACCCGGCGTGACCCAGGAGGACTGGATGTTGACGATGTTGTCGAGGAACAGGCGGGAGATGGCGAGGGTTTTCAGGTACTCGACGGCGGTGGCTTCCTGTTTGACGAAGCGGCCGAGGCTGGTGTTTTCACGCTGGAAGGCCCAGGGGATGAAGGCGGTGAAGCCGCCGGTTTCTTCCTGAATCCGGCGGACGACTTCGAAGTGGTTGACGCGCTGCTCGATGGTTTCGCCGCAGCCGAACATCATTGTGGCGGTGGTGCGGAGGCCGAGGGAGTGGGCGGTGCGGTGGACTTCGATCCAGTCGTTCGCGGAGGATTTGAGGCGGCTGATTCGATGGCGGACATCGTCGTCGAGGATTTCGGCGCCGCCGCCGGGGATGGACTGCAGGCCGGCGTCGCGGAGGCGGGCGATGGTGTCGTGGATAGAGAGGCCGCTGACTTCGGCGATGTTGACGATTTCCGGGGCGGAGAAGCAGTGGTTCCAGATGCGCTCGCCGAAGCGCTGCTTGATGGAGCGGAGGAGGTCCTCGTACCAGTCGATTTTGAGTTCGGGGTGGAGGCCGCCCTGCATGAGGATGCCGGTGCCGCCGAGGTCGATGGTTTCCTGGATTTTCTGGAAGATGACTTCGCGGGGGTGGACGTAGCCTTCCTGATGGCCGAGGGGGCGGTAGAAGGCGCAGAAGCTGCAGTATTCGGTGCAGAAGTTGGTGTAGTTGATGTTGCGGTCGATGATGTAGGTAACCACGCCCTCGGGGTGCAGGCGGCGGCGGACCGCATCTGCCTCAAAGCCCAGCCCGATCAGGTCGGGAGAACGGAAGAAGTCGAGTGCCTGCTGGCGCGTAATCGGCATAACTCGATGATACAAGGTGCAGGGACTAAGGGCCGGGGACCAGGGTCAGAGGGGGATGCAACGCTTAGCGGGTGCGGAACAGGAAGATGCCTCGGGTAAGCAGGCGCCGGCCCTGGGTTCGCGCCAGGTTGGAGGCGGTCGAAATCCCGCTGAACAGGATCAAGAAGTCGAAAAATGCCCGGAGTCTATTTGCGTTTTTGGGGGCCGACATGAGGGAAGCCTCAACAGTTGCTCTTTCCATCTTATTGGAGGAGCAGAGGCGCGTCCCGGTTGCAAAAATCTGAGCGGCCCAGAAATGGGTTGCGCTCTCCCACCCTGCGCGGAAAACGCGCAGGGTGGGGCACACAGCGTTGTGGCTGGATTAGTAAGTGAGGTCGAGTACGTTCACCGAGTAAGGCGCAAAGGTTTCATTGAACTTCGGCCCCGAGACGGCCACGGTCCGCTTCACCGGAACCAGCTCCCGAGGATGATCGATGCTGTTGGCCGCGTTCGGCGTCTTGCCGCTCAGTGTGGTCAGCGTCGCCTGCGCGCCCACTTTACCTGCGCCTTCAAGATTGATGGCCACCCGCTCGGGCGTCGAGTTGGCATTGACGATCTTCACGTAGAGCTTGTGTTTCTGCTCGTCGCGCGTCGCCGACACGTACACCCTCGGCCCGGCGTTCTCCAGTTTGGCGGGCACAATCTGGGTGCCCAGATTGTCTGAGAACATCACCTGCATCCAGTAGCTGGGCGATCCGTAGCTGGTGAGCGTGTTGTACCCGATCAGGTCCGTCGCCCACTGCATGCCGCCCGGGTTCTCGTTGACGAGAAGCGGAGCGTAGCTGGCCATAATCACCAGGTCGCTGTTGCGCTCCAGGCCGG
>DAIDIH010000012.1 GCA_027459465.1 Bryobacterales bacterium
GAGGAACAGGAATTCTCGGAATCTCCCGCGAAAATTCGGATTGCTGAATTCGATCGATTCTGGTTGAAATTCCGGTCGTGTCTCCAGGGAGGGAACCTCGTGATCGATGAAGGAGCCAACCATGTTGCCCCGCTTCCGATCCTTGATTGCGTTTTCGATGGTGATGCTTGCCCCGATGGCCGCCCAGGCCGCTCCGATCACCTACAACTTTGCCGGCCAGCTCGCCCAGCCTGTTAACGGCGCCAGCCAGTTCAGCGGGTCGTTCACGGTGGACTCGAATCCGAATTTCATCCCCATACCTGTGGTTCCGACGGGAACGACGGTTGGACCGGCCAGCCCGAGCTCTCTGACCGAGACGAGCAGTGATGTCTCGATGACCCTCCACCTGGGAGGCCAGACGTACGACTTCTCGAACACCCCGGGCCAGAGCGGCGCCGCTCTTTACGTGGTGCTATCGACGCAGGGATCGTCGGGATCGCCGTCGGATGACATTTCCGTGAACGGGGCCCTGTTCAACGGATCGGCCGGTGGTTCGCCGTCGTTCTCGATCAACTTCCATCAACCCGGGACGAGTTTTTCCACGGCGGACCTGGGGAAGCTGTCGACTTCCTCATTCACAACGGGGGTCTACTTTTCGTCCATGTCGGGAGGCCAGACGCAGGCGAGCAACGGAGCACTCACCTCGATCGAGCCGGTCTCGGCGCCCGAGCGGGGCTCGCTGGCGATCTTCGGCGGGCTGGCGGTCGCGGCGTTGATCACCGGGCGCCGGCGGGCGGGAGCTCGAACCTGAGGCGACGGCCGGCGTGCGGGCCCTCGGGCTTCTCGCGGATGAAGATTCTCGGTTCGACCGAGAGTCCGGCGAAGAGCGGCGTCTCGGGCGGGTTGCCCTCGATCAGGTCGACCCGGACCGGGAGCCGCTGCACGATCTTCACGAAGTTGCCCGTCGCGTTCTGAGGCGGCAAAAGCGCGGTGACGGCGCCTGTGCCGGGGCTGAAGCCCGTCACCCGGCCGCGGAAGTGTTTCCCCGGATAGGCGTCCACCCGGATCTCGACCGGCTGGCCGATCCGGATCGGTTCGAGCTGCGTTTCCTTGAAGTTGCAGTCAATCCAGATCTCGGTCAGCGACCGGATGGCCAGGAGCCTCTGCCCCTGGGCCACTCGGTCGCCCGGGTTCACGTTTCGGTTCGAGACGATCCCGTCGATGTCCGCGGTGATCTTGCAATAGCTCAGCATCAGCCGGGCCTCGGCCAGTTGAGCCTCGGCCTGCTCGACCTTCGCTTGCGCGGCTGCGACATCGGGCGCCTTCTCGACGGTCTCCACGATCAGTCGGTCGATGTCGCCGCCTGGGGCCCGGCTGCGGATCTCGGCGATGAAGCGGTCGGGCGTCTCGAAATAGCTGGGGACCTTCACTCCCAGTTGAGCCAGGTTCACCGCGAGCTGCCCGAGCGCCGCCAGGACCGAGGGATGATGCTGGTCCCAGTCAGCCGGGACATCCTCCAGCGGCTTGCCGGACGCCGGCGCCTCGGGGAGACCAAGACCGGCCCGGATGCTGGAGACCTGCGCCATTGCTTGCCGGACCCGCGCCTGAGCCTGTTCAAGGTCGGTCTGGCGGACATCGGCCTGTTCCTGCGTGACCGACTTGCGGCGGGCGAGTTCGACGTATCGGGTCGCCTCGGTTCGCGCCAGCTCCTCGGCGGCTTTCGACTCCTTCAACCGGGCGACCGCGCCCCGGAGCCCGGCCACCTGGTTTCCGACCTCGTCCATCGTCGCGGCCAGCTTGAACCGGTTCGCACGGGCCGCCGCGACGGCGGATTGAGCCCCCGCGATCGCCTGGTCGACGGCCCTTTTTGCCGACTCGACCGCTGCCTCGGCCTCGCGCACCCGAACCTTCTCCATCGCGTCGTCCAGCACGATGAGAAGGTCGCCCTTGTGGACGTAATCGTTGTTATCCACGCGGACCTCGACCACGTTCTCGGTGATTCTCGGCGCCACCTGAGTTGCGTGGGAGTTGACGTAGGCGTCGTCCGTGGCGACGGTCCGCATCGCCAGCTCGAACCTAGGGTACAGGGCATACCCAGCGCCGGCGAGGACCGCCGCGACGACGGCCAGTGTCAGCAACCGGCGGAGCCATCGCCTTCGGGGCGACGCCTCGCGTTTCTCGGGGCTCGGAGGCGTCGGGGTGGGGTGCGGGTCGCTCATGCGTCTGGTCCTAAGATCGCGATCGTCTCGGGGCACCGGAGTGAGTCGGTTGGGAGTCGTGGGGAAGACGGGTGAGGGTTCAGGATTCAAGAATCAAAATGGAAAACAAGAATGTAACTCACTGGACTATCCACGAAATCCTGAATTTTCCATCTCCAGCAAAGAAAGGCGCCGGGGCTACTCGGCGCCGATGTGCATTCCCTCCTCGGCCACGGATCGACGCATCAAAAAGGTAAGCGGGATCAGGGACAATGCCAGGATGCCGAAGAGCCAGAAGGCGTCCAGGTAGGCCATCGCGGCGGCCTGTTGCTGGCGAAGCTGGTCGATCGCGTCGAGGGCCATCATCTGCGAGCCGACGGGGTCGCCGGTCTGCTGGTAGAAGAACGAGCGGAGGCCCTGCATCGCCTCGTTGAACGGAGTGTTGAACGGGTTGAGATTTTCGACGAGGCGGTCGGTGTGGACCGGGAGCCGGCGCGCCACCATGGTCTTGCCGAGCGTCGTCCCGGCGCTGCCGCCTTCATTCCGCAGAGCCGCGAAGATCCCGGCCGCCGGCCCGCGCAGCTCCTTCGGTAGATACACGAACGCCGCCAGGATCGGCGTGGGGGCGCGAGCGATGCCGTGAAGGGGCGACACGGTTCGGGGGGTCGCGGCCGTCGACCCAGTGGGCGGAGAGCATGGCGGCTTCGACAATGACGCGGGCCGGGGGACGCCGGCGCCGAGCAGGTCGGCGTGGGCGCATTCGGCGACGATGGCGGAGAAGACCGGCTGCACCGCCGCCGACTGGATGAGAGCGGCGGCGCCGAGGGAGTCGCCCAGTGAGTAGAACTCGCGGCATCCCTGGTGCTTCATTCAGGCTGCCCGGTCTATAACGTCGTACTACTCCAGCAGGTCGCAAGTGACGAACTCGCCTCCGCTGGCGCCGTGGGCGCCGCTGTCGGGCGTGAGGACGGAGTAGCGGGCGGCGCCGGCGCGCGAGCCGGCGATGCCATGCAAGACGAGGACGCAGTTGCCGTTCCGTTGTTGCGGCTGGAACCACCAAGCTTCCAATTCACACCGCGCACAACGCAGCGGGGCGCGGGCGTTGACTCGAGGGACTGAGCGCGCCCCGCGCTGTGCGCTCGGCACGGCTTCGTCGCGGGCGAGGAGGGTTACTTCGCTCGAGTTCGATGGCTGGGGGCCGAGTCTGCGCTGGACTTGAAAGGCGGCTCGGCAAAGGAGCGCCGTTGCGGTAACCGCAAACCCGGCGGCCGGCGGGTTCCATGGCTGTGTTCTGTAACCTTGTTGAGCGGGCACGGTAGTAAGCGGGTGGAGGGCTTGTGCGGGCGGATTTAACCGATGCAGTGCGCCATTTACGAAAGGCGCCCGGTTTCACGGCCACGGCGGTGATCACGCTGGCGCTGGGCATCGGAGCGACGACGGCGATTTTCACGCTGGTGGATCAGGTGATGCTGAGATCGCTGCCGGTGACGCGGCCGGATGAATTGTGGCGAATCGGCGACAAAGACCGGTGCTGCAACTGGGGCGGATACACGCAGGGGGACGACGGCGACTTTTCGTTGTTCTCCTGGGAGGCGTACAAGCACTTTCGGGCCGGCACGCCGGAGTTTCGCGATCTGGCCGCGTTGCAGGCCGGGAATGCGCCGCTGGGTGTGCGGCGGGCCGGTTCGGCGGCGCCGGTGGAGACAGCCAACGGCCAGTATGTTTCCGGGAATTTCTTCCGGACCTTTGGCGTGGGCCCGTGGATTGGGCGTTTGACGACGGACGCGGACGACCGCGTTGGGGCGCCGCTTGTGGCGGTGATGAGCTATCGCATTTGGGAAGAGAAATACGGGGGCGACCGCTCCGTGGTGGGCTCGACGTTTCAGATGAACGATCATCCGTTCACGGTGATCGGCATTGCTCCGCCCGGGTTTTATGGGGCGAAACTCGCCGGGTGGGGCATGCCGGATTTCTGGCTGCCGATTGCCTCGGAGGCGGTGATTGACGGAGCGGCGGCGCGGGTGAAAAATCCGCAGACGAACTTTCTGGACCTGATCGGAAGGGTGCGAGCCGGAGTGAATCCGAAGATGCTCGAAGCCAAGCTGATGGTGGAATTTCACGATTGGCTGGCGAGCCATGTCCAGGATATGCAGCCCGGGGAGAAACAACTGTGGTGGCAGCAGACCCTGCATCTGGCGTCGGGCGGGGCGGGCGTGGCGGCATTGCGGGACGACTATGAGGACGGATTGAAGCTGCTGCTGATTGCGGCGGCGTGCGTGCTGCTGGTGGCGTGCGCGAACCTGGCGAACCTGATGCTGGCGCGCGGATTGAAGGATCGCGCCCAAACATCGGTGCGCGTGGCTTTGGGCGCCCCGCGGAGCCGGCTGGTGCGGAAGGCGCTGGTGGAGGCGATGACGCTGGCGATGATTGGCGGAGCGTTGGGCGTCGGCGTGGCGTATGCGGGAACGCGCTTGATGCTGTATCTGGCCTTCCATTTGAGCGGACCGGCGAATCATGTGCCGATCGAGGCGACACCTTCGTGGCCGGTGCTGGGGTTCACGCTGGGGATCTCGATCCTGACAGGGGTGGTGTTTGGGATTGCTCCGGCATGGATGACCTCGCAGGTGAGCCCGGTGGAAGCGCTGCGCGGGGCAAACCGTTCCGTTGGCGGAGGACGGTCCTGGACGCAGAAGGCGCTGGTAGTGGCGCAAGCCGCGATGAGCCTGGTTTTGCTGACTGCGGCGGCGCTGCTGGCGCAAAGCCTGCGGAACCTGGAACACCAGAACTTCGGCTTCGAGACCAAGGACCGCTATGTCGCTTTCATCAATCCCACGCTGAGCGACTATAAACCGGAGCAGATGGGCTCGATGTTCCGCAACATCGACGACCGGTTGATGGAGATTCCCGGCGGACGGAGGGTGTCGCCGGCGCTTTACGCGCCGATGACGGGAGACAGTTGGAACAACGGGGTTCGGATTGAAGGCAGGCCGGAACCGCCCGCCCGGGCAGACACGGGCGCCGGCTTTGCGAGGGTGATGCCGGGCTTTTTTGAGACGATCGGCGCGGAGATTGTGCAGGGACGGCCGTTTACCGGGCAGGACACGGCGACGACGCGCAATGTGGCCGTCGTCAACCAGGCGTTTGTGAAAAAATTCTTCCCCGGCGAGGATCCGATCGGGCGGCACTTTGGGCCGGGCAAGATCCAGTTTTCCGGGATATATGAAATCGCAGGCGTGGTGAAGGACATCCGGTACATGACTTACGACTACAAAACGGCGGTGCGCCCGATGTACTGGTTGCCCGAAACACAGACCGCGCACTATGACGATCCCAACTGGCAGACGGGCGAGACCTATTCGCACTATCTGTACAACATCGTGATCTGGGCGCGGGGCGGCGCGCCGGGCATCGAAAAGCAAGTGCGGCAGGCGCTGGCGAGTCTTTACCCGGATCTGGTGGTGTATACGGTGGAACCGTACAGTCAGGTGGTGAGCGCGGATTTCCAGAATCAATCGATGATTGCGACGCTGACGATGCTGTTTGGCTTGCTCGGGCTGCTGTTGGCCGCGGTGGGTTTGTATGGAGTGATGGCGTACAACGTGGAACAGCGGACGGGCGAGATTGGCGTGCGGATGGCTTTGGGCGCGGACCGTGGGCGCGTGGTGGGGATGGTGCTGCGGGGTTCGTTTTTGCAGGTTGGGGTGGGGATTGGGATCGGCGTTCCCTCCGCCATCGCGGCGGGGAAGCTGATGACGAACCAGTTGTTTGGCGTCGAACCGGGGAACCCGGCGCTGCTTGTGTTGGCGGTTCTGATGCTGGGCGTGGCGGGGCTGGCTGCCTCGGTTGTGCCGGCGTGGCGGGCGGCGGCGGTGGATCCGATGGTGGCGTTGCGGAATGAGTAGAAGCGCGATGTAATGCCTACTTCTGCGAGAGCAGGAGCAGACCCACGAGAGTGTAGATGACGAAGAGGAGCACTACGGCAGCGATGGGAACCACGATCTTGACCAGGCTGTAGGGGCGTTCGCCCTTTACTTCGCCGGTGGAGGCGTTGACCACCACCTGGTAGACCTTGTTCTGGAAGCGGTAGGCGCCGATCCAGACGGGCAGGAGAAGGTGGCGGAACTGGGTGTTGAAGTACTGGGTTTCCATCGAATCGATGGCCTGCACGTCGCCGCCGATATCGCGGCGGATGGCGCGCTCGATATTGCGGCGCATCGTTTGGGTTGCGTGCTCGAAGCCGGCGGAAAGATCCAACTGGTAGCGCTGGGCTTTGAAGCCGGCGAGGAAGGCGGGGTCGTAGAGGCGGAGGGAATCGAGTTTCCAGGGCTGAAGGGCGTTGAGCTTGGATTCGGCGACGGAGTTCGAAGCGGGGACCAGCACGTCCTGACAGCGGCAGGAGACGACGCCAGAGGCCGGATACCACTTCGTGTGCGGCACCTGGCGGGTTTGCATTACGGTGCGGCCCTCGGAGTCGGTTTCCGGGTAGGTCTCGGTTTCGTCGTAGTTCTGGCCGCGGCGGCCGGAGTAGTGGGTGGTGGTGTCGGCATCGAAATCCCAGAAAGGCAGGTAGACACCTTCGACGGCGTCCGGGCGGGCGAGGCGTTTGAGTGCGTTTGGGGCGAACCAGCGGGACTGGAGCCAGGCGCGCAGCGACGCCTGCGCCTTATCCTTTGGGATGAAGGCGGGCAGGACGGCGTCGGGAGCGAGCAGGGGATCTGCTGCCTTGGGCTGTGCGACGAGCGTATCGCCGCAGAAGGGGCAGAGGCCGGCCACTTCGGGCGGCTGAAAGGTGACGGCGCTGCCACAGGCTCCGCAGGAGACTTCGAGCGCCGCGGCGGAGAGGGGGCGCAACTGGGGGGCAGCCTGCTGGTTGACGAAGGCGTCGAGCGGGTGGGATGAGATCATGACGGCGCGCCCGGCGGCCGGTGGGGCGGCGAGGGCCTGCGTTTTGCCGCAGAAGGGGCATTTCATGCCTCCGGTGGCGGGATCGAATTGCATATCGGCCGAGCAGCCGGGGCACGGGAAGCGATCGGCCTGCGGTTGGGGCGTCATAGGTGTTCGTCCCCATGCCGCGGACTGGCGCGGAACAAAACGGCCATATCGGTGTCCTCTTGCTAAGCATAAGGGCATTTCGGCATTTTGTTTCCTCGAAAGTGCGGCGTAAACGGGCGCTATGTTTTGCCTTCGAGGAAGGGGCCGGAGAACTGCCAGATCTGGTCGAGGACGTTGGTGAGCTGGTGGCCGGAGTCGAGGAGGTGGAGGCGGACGTTGGGGTGGGAGACGGCGTACTCGCGGGAGAGGGAGGCGGGGACGACGGTGTCGTGGAGGCCGTGGGCGAGGATGGCGGGTTGGGTGAAGTCGGGGAAGTCGTCGTATTTGCGGCCGTCTTCGACGATCGAGTAGCTCAAGTTGCGGGGCTCGCCGTGGGCGTAGTGGAAGACGGGGAGGAGGCCGGTACGGCGCCAGTTTTCGACGGTTTCTTTGCCGAGTTCGGCGGGGTAGCGGGAGGGGAAGCAGAAGGCGGGGGCGAGGAGTAAGAGGCGGTTGACGTGGGAGTGGCGGGCGGCGTAGAGGGCGGCGATGTAGCCTCCGAGGCTGGAGCCGATGAGGATGGATTCCTGGCCGGCGGTGGCGCGGTCGACGACGGCGAGTTGGCTGGAGAGGGTGAGGTGTTCGAAGCCGCCCTGGGCGAGGTCGGGGATGTCGAGGGGGATGCCGTGGTCGCGGAGGCGCTCGGCGAAGTAGCGGGCTTTGGTGGAGGAGGGGCTGCTGGCGAAGCCGTG
>DAIDIH010000013.1 GCA_027459465.1 Bryobacterales bacterium
T
This sequence comes from Bryobacterales bacterium, assembly GCA_027459465.1. Classification (GTDB taxonomy): domain Bacteria; phylum Acidobacteriota; class Terriglobia; order Bryobacterales; family Bryobacteraceae; genus JAJYKC01. Next base: position 2 of record DAIDIH010000013.1, read on the forward strand.
GCCATCGCGATGAACGAAGCCGGCCTCGAACCCATCGCGCAGACCGTCGCGCTTTCCACCGACAATTTCCGCAACGGCTACTCCTGCGCCGAGGCGATGCTTCGCCGCCGGCCCGAAATCACCGCCATCTTCGCCGCCGGCGACGACGTGGCCACCGGCGTTTGGGAGCACTTGCGGCAGATCGGACGCCGGGTGCCGGACGACCTAGCGCTCATCGGCTACGGCGACGTGCCGGACGCGATCCACACCATCCCCCCGCTCACCACCGTCCGCATCGACTACATCGAACTCGGCCGCCAACTTGCCCGCATGGCGATCGAAAAAATGAAATCGCCCGGGGTCGCGATTCCCGAAGTGGTCCTCAGCACCCGTCTCATGCTGCGCGGCACCACCTGGCCCCCGCACGCCATTGCGGAATCGCCGCAACCGGTGCTGATCGAATAGGCGAGCTGACGCCGCTCGTAAGGCGTTCTTCCGGGCGACGATGATGATCTGCGGCCCGCGCCGCCGGGAATTGAAGCGGTAGGCAAACCGCGGAATTCCGAACACGACACGGATCGGCAGACTCAATGTTGTTCGGATTGAAATCCGTGCTCATGGCTATCAGTCCGGATCGGCATCAGCCCCGTCTTGTTGCGGCCCGTGAGTGGCAACTAGCGCCGGGCCTGCGAATCGCCGGCACGCTCTATGGCAAAGTGGTCCAGTCTCACGTCGCCTGCTCCGGTGTAATATACACGCAGCTCAAACCCCGCGCCGGCAGCTTGTTTGGGGACGTCGCACGGCAGCCGAGCTTCCCTCACGCCAGGCGGAAGGACGCCGGAACAGAAGCGTATGATTGGATCCTTGGCAAACGAGCCGGCATCCCACGTCGCTTGCGCCTTGCCGGCCGGACCGCTGGACTCGTAACGAATGTCAAACACGTACCGTCCCGCATCCAGCCCGATGTACGGTCCATAGGATAGGTATCCTGGCGGCGTCTTACCCTGTTCGGCCTCGCGGCTGTGCCCCACCACCTTCCCGACGTCTCCCGGCATGCACCAGGCATCCCATCCGATGTGATCGCCGGGGCGGGTCAAAGGATGAATCAGCTGCTGCAATGAGGCGCTGCAGTCGAATTGCGCGCGAAAATATTCGTCCGACGGCCGATTGTAAATAAGAACGCCGAAGCCGTCGATGGTCTCTTCCGCGGCGGGAGGGCCGAATCGGGACACAAACAACGATCGCGTGAGGTGTTCCACTCTCATGGGATAGAGCGGATCGTCAATCACCGCGAAGTCATAGACAGGGTGCTGAACCACGCTGCCCGGATAACCCAGATACCAGTATTTATTGCTCAGCCAGTGATACGGCGTCAGTTCGCCGACCACGGGAGCGGCACGCAGGCCGGACGCCGAGAGGAGGTTAATCCATCGCGCCTCCCAATACCCGGTGACACCGTCGTGCAGGCCGTAGCGCCGGGCGAGGCGGTCGAGGCCGCGCACCAGCGGCGGCCGGTACTGGCCGAGACTGGTGGCCGGGGCAGGTGTTCTCGCCAGGACCAGCGAAGGCCAGAGGATGGCTGCCAGCGCGGGAACGGCCCAGTAACGCGTGGTCAGAAACTTTAGCCTCGGCAGAACCAGCGCGTCCGCCATGAGGGCAAGCCCAAAGAGCCCTCCGAAAAAGAGCGGGTACTGGTAATGCATCGCGTACAGGTAATCGGGGGATCGCGAGAGAGTGACCATCCCAAGCGCGATGATGCTAACTACGCTTCCCACGGAAGATATCAGCAGGAAGAGGACAATGAGAATCAACAGTGGGCGCCGGTTGGAGCCGGCCTCGGCGGCCGTCCGGGATTCCGCGCGCGCCCTCAGGGCGTGTAGGACCCATGTTGCACTTGCCGCCAGCCACAGTAACGCAAGGATATGCACGCCGTCGTGGACAAGTAACTGATGGGAAAATCCGCGAGCGTAAGTCCGCATTGCTGCCAGGCTCCGGTTCAGACTCAACCCCGTTTCATCGCTAAGCGGCCCCGAGTCGAACAGCCGCCGGCCGGTCACAATGCCGAGCGCCCCACTCAACCAGAGGACGCCAAGGACGGTCCAGGAGCTGCGCGCACGGACTAAGTGGAAATACATCATGACCAGGACCGCGAGCGTGAATGCGACGAGCATGTGAGGAACATACATCAGATCGCTGAGTGCCCCGAGGAACGACAACGCCGCGGCTGCGCCCAGCCTCAAATGCGCCCGTCGTCCCCGCAGACGATCGAGGCACACCGTCGAGGCAAGCGCTCCCGTCAACACAACCAGCGACGAGGACGCGATATGGCTTTCGGGTAAAAGCAACCAGCGAAGAGTATCTCGCTCAAATGGCAGTACCGCCGCTGTCTTCAGCGTCAGCGCGATCGCCAGCAGGCCGAGGCATACGCCGGCATTTCGCGACCCCGGTTCCTTGACGAGGAGATAGCAGGCAAGGTATGCGCCGGCATACAGGGCGAATTGCAGCATCCCGGCAAGAACCGTGGTCACGATGGCATTCCGCGTGAGAAACATGAGAGTCGTGGTGATGACGAGGTCCGGAAATACAGAGGGCGCGATCTGGAACTTGATGCCCGCCAGGGGGAACTTGTCAACGAAGACATCCTTATAAACACTGGCGGCAAATAGCCAATCGCTGGTAAACCAGAGCCGGAGCACACGGTCGCCCGAGTTTGCCAGGCTCCGCCAGAACACGGCATACGCCACGAGCAGGCCCACACAATAAGGCCAGATCCGCAGGGGCGCCGAGCGCATCCACAACCAGAGGCGGACAGTGGCGGCAGGCGTATCCCCGGGCCGGCTGTCTAACGTCGGGTTACGTCTTGCTTGGGCCAATTGCGTTTTTTCCCTCGCTCTTCATCCGTCCCACCTCGAAGCCGGCACTGCGCGTATCTCACTCTTCGAACCTTCTCGAGGGATCGGCTTGGACGCCTTCGGCGGCTTCCTGCCATGGTTTGCGGTCCATGGCAGCGTTTCGTTGCCGCTTCAGCGCCCGAGCCCTGGAATGCGCGGATTCACTAGCAGAGAAATTCTATCATCGATCCGGCCAGTCGCCCCCGTTCCTTGCGATACTCGAAGTTCGTCCGCTCCCCGCTCAAGGCATGGAACTCCGCACCGTCCTCGTCACCGGCGGCGCCCGGCGCATCGGCCGCGGCATCGCGCTTCACTTGGCCCGTCAGGGCTTTCGCGTCGCCATTCACTACAACTCATCGGAGGCCGAAGCCCGCGCGGTGGCCGAAGAGTGTGGCGGCGCCGAACTCTTTCAGGCCAACCTCGAAAGCGTCGGCTCGATCGAAGCCATGTTCGCGGAAGTGGATCGCCGCCTCGGCGGCCTCTACGCGCTCGTGAACAACGCGGCCCGGTTCACCCGTTTTGACCCGCTCGACATCACGGAGCGCGACTGGGATTTCATCCACTCGGTAAACCTGAAAGCCGTCTTCTTCTGCTGCCAGCAGGCCGCCCGCCTCATGCTCCGCTCCGGCGCCGGCCGCATCGTCAACATCAGCTCGCTCGGAGGCATCCGCCCCTGGGCCGACCACGCCCACTACTGCGCCTCGAAAGCCGGCGTCATCCATCTCACCCGCGCCCTCGCCAAGGCCTGGGCCCCCACCATCACGGTGAACTCGGTCGCCCCCGGAGTCATCCCCTTCGGCCCGCTCGACGAGGAAAGCGAAGCCATGGTCCGCCTCACCCCGGCCGGCAAAGCTGGCACCGCCGAAGACATCGCCTCCGCCGTCTCCTATTTCCTCAACGCAACCGACTACGTTACCGGCCAGATCCTCGCCATCGACGGCGGCCTCAGCCAGCGGTAAACCCCTCACACTTCCCTGCCCGAGCGCGATAAGAGCTTCGTGGACGCGTTTCTCGAGGATCTCGCCGGGCTGCTCGAATCGGCCGAAGCCGGCGAGAACGCGACGGATCTCACGATCCTGGTCGGCAGCCAGGGCCTTGAAATGCTTTCCAACGTGCCCGGTCCGCTCGAAGCCATCCGAATCCAAAACGGCGCACGCCTCGCCTATCGCATCACCCGCCGTCTCGGACGCGTTCAGGTCGAAGGCGCCACCGCCGGACGCGCCGCTTCGCTCTCGAGCGCCCCGCCGCCTCGCCTCTCGTCCTCCTGTTTCCCCGCCTCGCTCCTGCTTCCTTCTTCCATTCCCGCCGTGGCAAACTAAGAGTCGCCAGATCGGCAGAGGAGAAAATATGAACCGGCGCGAAGCTCTCGGCGCACTCGCGGCCGCCGGCCTCACGGCCCACGCCGCCCCATCTTCCGGCGAGATGAAATACCGTAAGCTCGGCAAAACCGGCGAGAAGGTGTCGCTCATCGGCCTCGGCGGCCACCACATCGGACGCCCCAAGGATCCCCAGGTCGGCATCACCATCGTCCGCGCCGCGCTCGACCGCGGTATGAACTTCCTCGACAACTGCTGGGACTACAACGGCGGCGAAAGCGAGCGCCGCATGGGCCTCGCACTTCGCGACGGCTATCGGCAGAAGGCGTTCCTGATGACCAAGTTCGACGGCCGCACCAAGGCCGCCGCCGCCGCCCAGATCGACGAGAGCCTGACGCGCCTGCAAACCGATCACATCGACCTGATCCAATATCACGAGAACATCCGCCTGGAGGATCCGGACCGCTTCTTCGCCCTCGGCGGCGCCCTCGAAGCGGTGATGGCCGCCAAACAAGCGGGCAAGATCCGCTACATCGGCTTCACCGGCCACAAGGACCCGATCGTCCACCTGCGCATGCTCGACGAAGCCGCCGCTCACAACTTCCACTTCGACGCCTGCCAGATGCCGCTCAACGTCCTCGACGCCCACTTCCGCAGCTTCGCCCACCAGGTAGTGCCGAGGTTGGTCGCTCAGGGCATCGGCGTACTCGGCATGAAGCCCCTCGGCGACAGTTTCGTGCTCCGCGCCAATGTCGCCAGCGCCATCGAGTGCCTGCACTATGCGATGAGCCTGCCGGTCTCGGTGGTCATCAACGGCTGTGAAAGCATGGAGCGGCTTGACCAGGCCTTTGAAGCGGTCCGCACCTTCAAGCCCCTGACACGGGCGCAACAGGACGCCTTACTCGCCAGGACCCGGCAGGCCGCGCTCACCGGCCGCTTCGAGCCCTTCAAAACGACGAGCATGTTTGACGGCACCGCGCACAACCCTCAGTGGCTCGGCTAACCGCGCTGGCGGCGAGCCATGCGGCTGCGCTGGGCGGTTTTCTTGGCCGGCGGTGCTTTCAGGCGCATCCAGCCCGGCGCCGAGTGATCCACCGTTTCCCCGCTCACCCGGAACAACTCCACCGGCCCGGGCCGGTAACCGGCCTCGTGCTGCACCCGGGCGAGGTCCTCCTTCGTGACCTCCTCGCCGGGCTCGAAGTCGACGGTGATCTGCGCTCGTTTCAGATCCAGCTTCACCCACTCGGCCGCTTCCAGGCACTTCAGCCGCACCACAATATTGAAGAAGCCCCGCGGACTGTACACGCCGTTCAACTTCGCCACGGCGCGGGTCCGCCATGCTTCCTCTCCCACAGCCCTTCCGGCCGCCAGCGCCACCAGCAGCACCAAACCCATCCGGCCCGCCGCGCTCATAAATCCCGCCTCCTGTGCCGCCGGTGCGGCATGGCAAAGTAATACTCGTAGAACAAGAAAGCCGAAAACCTCTCCCGCAAGGCCGTGGGAGAGTCGAATGATTGCATCAGCGGCCATCTCCCGCCGATCCCGACCTGCCATCGGAGCGTGCTGTATTCAAGCACCAGGTCCTGTTTGAGCGTCCGCCCGGTCGACAGCGGCGCTAGAACGCCGTCGAGGCACGAAGCCGCATCGCGGGTGTAGTTCGCCTCCACACTCACTTCCAACAATCCCGGCAGACCCTCCTCGGGCAGCGTGCGCGGATACAGCCGCGTCTCCGCCTGCACGTCGCTGCGAAATTCACTCCCCGGACTGATGCCCCTTCCCGCCACCGGGTTCAGCCGGTAGGTCGCATCCGCCGCAACGCCAAACGCGTCGCTGTTGTAGCTGACCGCGATGCCGAAGTAGGGATCTACCGTGCCGCTGCCTGTCTGCAGCGAACCCGGCAGATACGCGCCTTGACCCCGGATTGCATTCCCGCCGGCCGGCAGAAACGCTCCGCCGAGCGGCGTGATGCGGAACGTCGACTGCGTCCGGTCCACCTTCAACACCGTGTACCGGACGTAGACCGCTGCATCCCGCGCGGCCCAACTGGATAGCGCCGGCATGCCCGGTCCCCCGCCGAGCGACTGATAACTCTGGTTGAGGTTCACAAACAGGGCAAGGTGGGGCACCAGCCCGTAACCGATCGTCACGGGCGTCTGCAGCCCGAAAAATCCGGGATTACTGAATGTCGTCTGAAAGTTAAATCGAACGAGGATCTGGCCGGTAGCCACCGGAAGAGCGGTAACGAACGTTGCGGGCGAGCCCTCGGCGGATCTAGGCAGTGCTACCGCCAGCACGGCGGCAACGAGCGCCAGTCCCCGTTTGCCCGGAATCGCAGCGTCGCGATTCGGACACCTTTCCACGCCTTGGATTATAGGCCCCGTGCCCGAACGGGACAAACCACCGGTAGGGCGAGTTTGCTCGGAAGATTCCTGTAATCAGCAGAAAAGAAAAGAATTCGCATCGCTGCGCCCACGCCAGCCGACGACCGGCGGGAGCGGTTGGCACCCGGATTGGCCCGTAGAATCCGGACGCTAGAAGTTCAGTTCAAACCACCTCGCCACGGCGCTCTGCGTGTGCGGATGTTTCAGCCGTTTCCAGCCTGGCGCGCTGCGGTCCACCGGAGGCGTCAGCGGCTCAATCGTCACCGGACCCGGCTTGTAACCCGCCTGCCGCTCCACTTGCTGTATGCTCTCCGGCGTCACCTTCGTCCCCGGCGCGAAATCGACCGTGATCTGCGATTTCTTCAGGTCCAGTTTCGCCCACTCGGCGCCATCCAGGCGGTTCAACCGCACGATGATATTGAAGAACCCACGCGGACTGAACACCCCGTTGAGTTTGGCCACCGCGCGAGTGCCTCCCTCGGCTGCTTGCCTGGTCCCGGCCACGAGCGCGGCGCCGGCTACGGCGATTCCCACCAGCCAGACCCGCAGCCTCACGTATCGCTTCTCCGATGCCGCCAGTCCGGCGCCGAAAGATAGTACTCGAAGAACAGGAACGCTCCGGCTCGTTCCTTCAAGTGGTCCGGCGTGTCAAACGACTGCATCAAGGGCATTTGCGCGCCCACCCCGATCTGCCACCGCAGCGTGCCCAACTCGAGGAAAAGGTCGTGCTTCAGCACCGTCCCGGTCGACAACGGCGCCAGCGTTCCGTCGATGTAGGTGTCAGAGTCCTTCGTATAGTTCATCTCGTAACTCAGAACGAGTGTTTTCGGCAGACCCTCTTCCGGCAGATGCCGCGGGTAGAGCCAGATCTCGATCTGCCCGTCGCTCCGCAATTCGCTCCCTGGACTTATGCCTTGCGACGCCACCGGGTTGGCGCGGTAAGTCGTATCCGCCGCCCAACCCCAACTCGTCGAATTGAAGCCCATCGTGACGCCGAAGTACGGATCCACGGTCCCACTTCCCGTTTGCAGGATCCCCGGCAGGTACGTTCCGCCCTTATACCTCAGCGCGTTATCCCCCCACGGCAGGAATGCCCCCGCCAGGGGGGCGATGCGAAAGGTCGACCGCGGCCGGTCGATCTTGAAGATCGTGTACCGGGCAAACACGGTCGTATCCTCGGCCCCCCAACTAGTCAACTCCGGCCGGGCGGGCGTCGCTCCCAGCGACCCATAGGCCTGGTTGAAGTTCGCGAAAATCGCCCACCGCGAAGTCAGGCCGTAGCCGACGTTCACGGGCATCTGCAGCCCCAGAAAATCCTGGCTGCCGAGAATGGACTGGAAGTTGAACCGCACCAGCAACTGATCGGTCGCCACCGGTAGCGCCGTCACGAACGTGGCCGGCGAGCCGTGCGCGAGACCGCCAGCCACGGCGGCAACCATCGCAAAAACCCAGCTTCGCCGACCAAACATCCTACTACTATACGGGGTCTCAGACGGGATTTTCAGAATTCCGGCCAGCTTGGATTAGTGTCCTCATAGTCTTTTCCTATTCACCTCAATTCGGTGGTCTTTGGAGCCTGCGGGAACGCTTTATTCACTACTTGACAACGGCAAACGAGATGCCGCGGCTAAAATCATTCCAAAGTAAATTGTTTTGGTTAATCAGATGAAAATAAACGGTTTAAAAATTCTGTAACTTAACAGTTGCCGCTTTTCCCTTCTGTGCTAGACTTGTTTTCGCTTGTGGGTGCGCGGCAGGCGCGGATGCGCTCCGGAGGGACTCACTAGGACGCCGCTTCCCGCTCAA
>DAIDIH010000014.1 GCA_027459465.1 Bryobacterales bacterium
TCATTCATGGTGGCCTTTCTCCTTAAGCGAACGCGCCTCGAACGAAGCCGCTGATGCCGCCGGCAATCCCGGCCCCGGCTGAACTCGCTCCGCTGAACAGGTCCGCCGTGAGCGAAGGAACTTTCAAGAGCCCAATGAGGAAGCTGACGTTCAGCATGGCCATTGGCACGAGCAAAACAGCGAAGTGACCTAGCGAGTAGTCGCCGGCAATCGTGTTGTCGATGAATCCGTTCAGGACGGAGCACCAGACGTAGACAAAAGCGTTGGCGACGACCTGGTAGAACGCGTAGGTGAGCAGCGAGCGGAACCACCCCCAAAACAACCAGGACAGGCGGGGCACGATGAAGAACGGGACGAACAGAGGGCCGACGAGTATGAGAACACCGGCGGCAACATAGCCGAAAGCGATGATGGCGAAGAGCGCGATTTCCGCGATCGCCATGTTGATCAGAACGCACACATAGATCACGACCAGAAAGAGGTTGAGAAATCCAGGCCAGGGCGTGTTCGAAACGATTGCGGAGACCTTGTTGAGGAAATCATTCATCACACCGATATTGATGAACGAGGACAGATAGCTCCCCTCGTCGGTGAACAAGCCGTGGAAACTTGTGCCCACCCCGGGGAGCGGCGAGTTGTAAAACTGCAGCATTGTCAGACCAAGCGCCGCCATGAAGAGGAATTCGACGATCCCGGCGAAGTTGAAACCGCCGTGCCAGGCTGAAACGCTACCCAGGGCGTACTGCGTTCCATGCCAGACGATCATGATGAGGACGAGTCCTCGGAAGAGGTTGAGCCCCATCGTTTGGAAGGCGCCAGCGTGCTGGGTGACGAGCTGGTTGATCGCGTCGTAGACGTAGCTCAGGTAATCAACGTTTTGCGTCGTCACCGGAATCGGAGGCATGCTTTGCGCGAATCCGGGGGCCGCCGCAAAGCCGGCCAGTACCGTCAATGAAGTGACAAGAAGTAGTGGTCTCATCTGCGCTGAGCCTCGGTTAGGGAAGGCGGTAGGCGGCGCTGTTTGCCGTGCCCCATTGCCCCTCGCCCTTGTGTAGGTTAGCGACGGCGTAGGTGTTGAACAGCGTGGCGGCGGCGTCCCGGTAGAGCTTGTTTGTCGCGATAGACTCTTCGAGGGCGGACGTGGCGACGGCGTTGGTGTCCTGCTGCATACGCAGGCTCTGAACGATTCCGGCGTTCATTAGGTTAAGTTGTTCAACCTCGGTGTTCGTTCTGTCTGAGCCGTCCAGGACGGTCCCTTCCAGTTGCTGAATGGAGGAACTCATCTCGGCCTGCTGCGCGCGGGAATTGCCTAGCGCGGCGGCGGAGGCACGGTTAGCGCCGTCGGCGACTTCGACCGTGGCGAGAAGCGCAAGAGCGTCACTCTGACCGGGAATCTGCGTCGCAAGCGTCGGGTCATTCCGCAGTCCCACGGTTGCCTGCTGCCAGGCTGCGTAGGCCCCTGCACCCGTCGTTACCGCAGTCTGCCAGTTTGCCGTCTCTCCGAAGGTATTCACCGTCAGGTTCGGTGCGGTTCCAACTTGGAAACCCTCCCACAGCGACTTCATCCCGAAGTGTTCGGCCATCTTCACGGCGAGCTTGTAGCGGTTGAAAATGACGTCGTACGTTTGAACCAGTTCTTGATATTCCTGCTGCATTTGGGCCAACTGCTTGATCAGTTGGATAATCGCTGTGACGTCGATCACGGGCATTCCAAAGCCGAAGAGAGCACGAGCGGCCGGCGGCGCGATCAGTACTGCAGCCAGGGCGATACTTGTGACGGCGATCTTACTTCGTCGCATCATTTCAGCCCTCCGTCCGCGCGAGAAAGCGCCGAAGCGTGCGGTGCGGGGATCGCCGCGTTGAGGTGCCGTTCACATGACTTGGCTGCTCCAAGCAGGCCGATGACAAGAAAGAAGGCCAGAAAGCCGACGAACGCGAGAGCGCACCCAGCAGGTCCAGCCAGACGGTAGCCGAGGTAAGTTCGTACGAGTCGTTCGGTTGTGCGTTCCATGGATGAGTGTTCCTCCGCGAGATTTACGAATTGCCCGGCGCCGGATGGTTTGAGTAATCCGGCAGCGATAGATCGTTTGAGAGGTAGATCTTGACGCGGGAGCCTTCCCGAATCGTGAACGTGGGCAGGATATTCAGGAACCGGTCGAGAATCTGGTAGGCGCTCTGCGACATGCTCTCCGTCATCCCAATGCGGTACTGAGTCACCGGATCATAACCATATCCGGTATAGTTGTTCCCAATTTGTGCGAGACCGCCGATCGCGCCGAGCGCCAGACTGGTGCCGAAAATCTGCACATAGTGGTGGTTCACTTTGTCGCGGAGACCGGTGGCCCCGGCTTGGTCGAGACCACGGAACTGGTCGAGGGACACCGAGTATCCGTCCGGCATGATGAGCCGGTGAAACACGACAGCCAGGCGCTGCTGGCCGAGTTCGTTCACCGGCTTCACTTCGCCCAACACGCGCGAACCTTGGGGAATTAACACGTGCTGGTAGTCCGGCGAATAGACGTCGGTGGTGACCATGCAGTTTGCCGGACCGGCGAAGCTTCCGTCGAGTCGGTTGGTGAGAACGGTCTCAACGATTGTTCCTTCAAAGAGGCGGTAGGTGTCGCCACTGGAGGGCGGAGATGGCTCGCCGCGGCGGGCGCCAGACTCCGCATTGATTGGGCCGTTTGGACGAACCGATGGCGCGGTTATTGCAGCGGCGCGCAGTGTAACCCCCTGGTCATTCGGCAGGTCAGCATCGGGTTCGCCAAGAAGCGTCGCCGCAGGCGGGAGTGTATTGGCCTGCGCAGCTTTCCGGTACGTCAAAGCGACGTTGCTCGCGAATAGAGAGTCGTGCATTTTGCTTCCATGGAGGCCGCTGGCTTGTGGCCGCCGTGGAGGTGCTTGCTGATCGATCCCGTAACCCGGATAGGGTGGCGGATACGTCGGCGCGTGCGGGTCGCCAAGCCGATTTACCGGAGTCGCCGGGCCATTCGCAAGTCCTGCGCCAACGGTTCCCTGGGCCGGTGGAGCGGCAGACGCCGTGAGCGCCGCCCGTTGGGCCTGCTGTCGTTGCCGGGCGACCTCCTCATTCAATTCGTTCTCAAACTGCTTGATCTTGTCCGGCGTGAGCGTGCTGGCCGAAGGCTCGGTGGTGACGGGTTTTCTCTGGCGCGGTTGGGTGCTCCCGGCGAAGAACATCACGAACACGAGTAGCGCCGCCAAGCCGGCGACTATATAAATCTGCGCCCGTTTCGGAACGACTCCGGCGGGCTGATTCTTCGCCGTGTCGGGAATGAGCGGTTTCCTGGTTTCGTGCTGGCCAGGCTGCACGTTCGGGTCTGGAAATATTTCGGGCATCTTCGTCTCCGGAGTGCGTTCAATTCGTCGAAGCCACCCGGCGGAACGCAAGTTTCTTCTTTCCCACGACCAGATAACCCTGGTCGATGACCTTGGGGATCGTGTACAGGCCGGAGTTGAACGAGTACTGAATCAGGCTGGGCTTGCCGTCCTTGATCTCGTAAACCGCGGGCGCCTCTTGCGGCGTGCCCTTGATGTACGTGAATTTGTCGTCGCGGTAGATAGCCGCAATGTAGAACGGCGGTTCGTCGCCGTGGTCGTAACGGTAGTCAAACTGCAATGAAAGCGGATACTGTTGGCGCAATTTTGCTTCCTCCTGTTCCGCCATTCGCCGGTACGATATCTGCGATTGATGCGCTTCCTGGATCGCGGCTTCCGCTTCTTTCCGGTAAGGCTCGATTTGATCCGTGGAAATGAAACGCGGTTTGCCGTTCATGGCCGCGATCATCGAAGTCTCTGCCGGTTTGACGAAGACTTTCAGGTCGGCTTGTGCCCCGGCGAGTTCCGTTACTTCCTTGAGGATGAAACTGTAGACGTTGCCGCTCGCGGTGATCAGGTTCACGTTTGTGCTCGCGCCGATCTTCGCCGGTTTCACGTAGGCGAAGTTGTCCGAGCCGTTGATCACCCAGAAGTCTTTGTCTCCGCAGGTGAAGTCCAGAATCTTCTCCGCTTTCGGCAGGATGATGAGAGTCGTGTAACGGATTTCGGTCTGGATTGGGACCAAATCCGTTTCCCGGTATTCGACCGTTCGACTGACGGTATTCGGAGGACCGGCCAGAACCTTTGGCTCCTCGGCAAGTCCCGCACTTGAGGCAAGCAACGCGATGCCGACGAGAATCGAAAGATGTGATTTCATGCGTAAAGTCACCTCCATGGCTGGTGTGTTAACTCGTTCAAACCTGTGCGAATCGGGCTGCGCGGCCGGTTGCACCGGGACCTTCGGCAGCCAGAATTTCGAGCCCTTGTTGCAGACCGTGCCGCGCGAGCACCTCTCGGCGGCGGGCGTTATCGTGGGGCGAGTTGGTGTACAGCCAGTAGCTCCGATCGTCAACGCGGAGATTCAGAACCTTTGATTTATCGGGCGTTTTGACGAGGAGCTGCTGTTTGGGAATGAGCGTCGCAACGAGCTCGGCTTCGCGTCCTGAGAGACGAAACGTCTCGCAGTAGCTGCGGGCGTTCATGCCCGGATTCGCAAGAAAGATCTGAGTCGGGCAGGACTCGAGGATGACGTCCAGGATGTTGCTCTTCTGGAGGTCGTCGCTCGACTGGGTCGCAATTGTCATTGCGGCGTTGTGCTTGCGCCAGGTCTTCAACGCCTCGACGATATAGTCCCGGATGACCTCGTTCTCAAAGAACCGCCACGCCTCGTCGAAAACGAACGACTTGAACACGGTCGCAAGCTCCGGGGCATATATAAAGGAATTCGCGCGGTGCAGGATGTAGAACAGCAGCGGCTCCAGAATCTGCGGATAGAGAGCCATCCCCTCGAAGTTGAACGTTTGGAACCGGGCGAACGAGAGCGTGTCCTCGACGTTGTCGAATAGGTGACCGTACTGGCCGGTTTCGCCAACCCACTTGTGAAGCCGGTTGGCCAGGCTTTTGGGAAGCATGTTCGCAAGCGTCATGAGCCTTCGCTGGGGCGGATCCAACTCATAGACGTTATGGAGCGCCTCCGCCAGGTTCCGGTCGTCTTCGGCTGTTGGGCGGTATCCGGAGCTGGCGAGAAGAACACTCACGAAGCTGAACAGGAACTGAAGGTTCGTGCTGGTCGGCTCGATCGAGAATGGATTGATCGTGAAGCCGGGATCGGATGCTCCGAGGCACGCATACCTTCCACCGAAGAGCTTCGTCAAGTGTTCGTAGCCGCCACCCAGGTCGAAGATGAACGTGTACGGCTGGTACTTCTGAAGGTTGGTGATCAGGAAGTTCAGCAGGAAGCTTTTGCCTGCGCCCGTCGCACCAAGGATGACCGAGTGGGCCACATCGCCCTGGTGCAGGTTAAGGTAATACAACGTCCGATGGTTGGTCTCGAAGACGGCGAGGTATTCGTCCCGCAGGTGTGAGTTCTTCGTTTCGCCGCTGTGCAGCGTAAAAGCAAAACTCAGGTCAGCGTAGTTGGTGTTTGGCATCCACAGAGAGCGAAGGTTGAAGGCAGAATTGCCAGGGATGACAGCCAGGTAGGCGTTCAGCAGGTTGTACGACTCCTCCATCAAGACGGCGTCGTACATCGTGAACGTCTTGAACGCTTCCGCGACCGCCCGGCGGACAGCGGCGAGGTCCTGGCCATACAGAACCACCGTGAATGTGAAGCGGCCAAAGTAGTTCCCCCGGTTATTGATTTCCTTCAGGCATTCCCCGAGGTCGGCGACGTGGGCCACGGCGGAGTCGTCGATGAGAGCATCGTCGGGCCGGTCTCCGTCGCGATTGAAGAGGTAAGAATGCAGCGCGGCCTTGGAGTTGTGAAAGTGGCGCCGGCGCGAGTGGATGGCTTTCAGCATCGCGACGTTGGATTCCCGCTGCCATTCGCTGCAGAGGATAAAGTTGCACTCGATCTCCTGAAGACCCCGGAGCAAGTGCGGGAACGTCAGACCCGGCACAACCTTGAGCGTCAGGATCTTCACGAAGCATTCGCCGATTTTCAGGTGCCTGGGATGACACTCGAGTGGTGAATCGGCCATGAAATAGTCGATGTGCTGGTTGTGTTTGATCCGCACATTATCGGCAACGCGCGGGTCCAGATTCACCAGGCGACGGAAAAAGGCAAATGCCTGGTCCTTGTCCAGAACGCGCACGGCAAAAACGTCTTGAAGCTGTATGACAAATGTCTGAATCTTGTTCCTGAGCGCCTCCCGTCGTTGTGCAAGGTCCGCCTCCAGAATCTGGAGCGTCTTTTCATTCGACAAGGAGTCAATCAGGATTCGCCGCGGTTGGCGGGCGACCCGGCGAGCGAGGTCAGCCAGTTTCTCGTGAGGGTGTTCCGCGCCGTAGAGCACAACGAAATACACCTCCATCGAGTAGAGTGGGCCCGCCTTCGATTCCAGGTAATCAACACGGTTGCCCACCGCTTCCTCAACAACTCGGCTTCCGTAAGCGCGCTTGCGAGGGACCCTGGCGCCGTCCCGCTTCAGCAGGTACTGATAGACCTTGTAGCGCTCATCGAAGGTGCGCAGCGCTGCCTCGAAGCGGCGAGTAAGGGCGTCCAACACGCCGGCGTCGAGGCATTCGTAGTCGATTCCCCTGACTCCCAGCACCATCCCCAACCCCCCGGATTTCGTCAGGAACGTCGCGTCGTCGACAAAAGACGACGGCGCGAGCAATGCGTTCAGGGCTCCGGATTCGCGATAGTCCTTGAACGCTCGGCCAAGGTTAACCAATCTCCACCTCCGTGAGTGAGCATTTGGCTGGATCGTACCGGCGCCGAAACCGGGCCGAGTTCAGCAAAATGCGAAGAATCTGTGGATCGTACGCCGTGACCCACCGTGCGAGGATGTACAGCGCCAACCACATGACAATGCCGCCCCAGAAGGAATTGAAGGCCGTGAAGGTGGCGGCGCCGATGACCGCTGACGCGAAGAACAGCTTGCGTTCGCATCCGAATACGGTGAGCTCTCGATTGAGCGAACGATAAACGGGATGATGGGTCGGTTGATTCATCGTCTTGATCGCTCCAAAGTCGGACGAAAGGGAGGACAAATCAGGTCGAAAATCCGCGCCGGAGTAGCGAGCCCAGGCGCGGCCCGGATCGGCCTCCTGCGGCCACAGGTTGTGCCCAGATTCCTACCCCGGAAAGAGCCAGTTCATGAAGTTGACGGCGGCCAGTGCCATGCCAAGCCCGAAAATGATGCCGGACAACATGCGCTTGCTGCCGCCTTCGCCGAAGGCGAACATGAGCCCGCCCACGACAATCGCGACCAGAGCGAGGCCGCGGGCGATCGGGCCGGTCATGCTGAGTTGAAGCACGTTCACTGCGTTCTCCCAGGGACTGCCGGTGGTCTGGGCGAAAATAGGGGTTCCGGCCGCAAACAGGATCGCAAAGCTGACGGCCCGGCGGCAATTTGAAATGAGCTTTCGCTCGACTCCGTTTGGTTTCATCTCAGACGAGTACTCCTTCATTGGATTCACTAGGTTCTTAATCCCTCACTGAGTAAGAGCATTGGCGGACGCCGAACCTTACAATATTTCTGAAGCCGCGGGTTTTTCGAAAGTGCTTGATTTTTTTCGTATAAACCGCTATAAATTCAGGAAGAGGTCCACATGACATTCCAAGCCGCTGCGGGCCTCCGGTCTCGCTTCAGCTCAGAAGATTCCTACGAGATCTGGATCAGCGACACAAATGGGGACGGCATGGCCCGTCATCCCAGCGTCGTGACCGCTGCGCGCGGAATTACGTCGTTTTTCCTGGCCTATCGGCGGTCCGAATTAGGCTGCCCGTCATTGGCCAATAGCCTAGCGGATGAGGCTGTAGATCAGGTCTGTGACGTGCTCTCTCGAACGAGGATCGAGGACTATAAGGCGTACCTAAAATCGGCATTCAGGCACCTTGTGGACCGGCACCTGAGCCGTGAAAAGCGCCTCATCCCGATCGATTCCACCGATGGTTCTGACTGGGCTCGCCCCGTGCTAACGTCAGAAACTGAAGCCGCGAGCCTCGAGCGGCGGATTTTGATCGCCGAGGTCCTGGACGCGATGGATGAACAGACGCGTGCAATTTTTGCCGGCCGCCGGGCGGGGTACACTGGGGAGGAAATTGCGAAGCGCCTCGGAATCACGACCGGCGCTCTGTACACAAACTATTGCCGCGGACTGGCCGTGGTCGTGGAAAAGTTCGGTCTCACGGCGTCGAAATCGGAAGAAAAAAAGAACGTAAATGGCGGCGAACCGCGGCGAAAGAGGCGATCTGAACGACGAAGCGATGTATCCACGGCAGACCGCCAAGGGCCGCGAGGATTGTCCAATACCGGACGTCTTGCGGCAGGTAGCCGCTAAGACGATCCCGTTCGATCATCCCGCTGCGCAGCACGTTGGCCTGTGTGAGGCCTGCCTCGAAGACGTCAACCGAATGCGCCATGCCAGAAAGCGGCGCCGCTCGGTGGCCGTCGCCGGCGGCCTCGTGGCGGCGATCCTGCTCATACTCGGCGTTGTTGCGACTCGGCGCACAGCTCCTGTTCCTTCACCCACGACCGCCCAGGTAGCCACCCTTGACTTGCGGCCATTCGGCGTCATGCGCGACGATTCCTCAAGTCCGACGAACTCCGCTCCCGTCCTTCCACGAGAGAACCTGCAATTGTCGGTCATGTTGCCCCTTGGACTTGAAACTGGCAAATACGAAATCCGCCTCATGAACGACCAGCTGCGCGTGGTTCAGCAGACAACCGGCGAGGCGCGCTTCACAGACCGCGATACGCGGCTGTTCGCCACGTTGAATCTAAGCGCGCTACCGGCCGGTTCCTACCGGCTGTGGATCCGGCACGAGAACAGGTCATGGCGTGACTTTCCGTTAGAGGTGCGGTGAGGGATGGCCTGACGTCTGATTCACGACGTTGTCGCCGGTCATGGGGAAGTTGATGTCCGCACCACGCGCGATGAGTGATGACTTGTACCAAGTTGGCTCTCCGGTGCATCTTGTGGCCCTATAAATCCTTTAGTTTGTTGGTCTCTGATCGGCCCGTAGACCTTTGTCTGCAAAAGTTCCGATTTGGTATCCGGGCGGTAGCCAGACACAAACGGGTTTCTCGGTCCCTATGGGCGCAAGAAAGGTTAGCAGCATTTAAATCAGCGGATTGGGTGGATATGGCAGGTTTCGAAGGAAGTCGCCTTTTGCCTGGCACATGGGTGGCACACGCCGGAATCGGAGGACGACTGGGATTTGAAGAAAGGCGGCTGACCACCAGTCAGTCTACGAATGTGGTGCATTTCTGCTCTTGGCAACATGCCACCGGCGCGTGAAGTTCCCTTCCAAGCTCTCCATTCCGTTTCCCGCGCTCTCAGTTTTTCCAATAACCTGGGGAATCTGCTCTTCGCTCGACGGACAACCCCAATGGCCCTTTCAGATAGGGTTTTGATACGGTTTGGTGCAGCAGGAAACCAGGTGCTCGGGTCACAACTGAGCGCATACGCCGGGAGTTTAAAATGCAGCCTTGCGTTGCAATGCGAGAAATCCCTGATTAGCACCTCAAGCTGATTTCATGTGTTCCGCTGCGGTTTACGGTCCGCCAAGTCGTGGATCTGTCATGATCGACCGTTCCCTCGCGGTCCGCTCAGGCCGGGGGCATAAGGTCCAAATAAGGTCCAAAGAGTCGGCCCGAACCGTGGCGGTTGCACCGCATTTCTGTGGCGTGTCACTGCCGAGCCTTTGGTATTCCCGCTGGAGAGAAGCGGTACTTGCCGGGAGTGAAGTATCGCAATACGTGGGTCCCCCGATAGGTGACCGTTGTTCTCGCCTTAGCGGATTTGCGCTGTGTTGCGCGGTACCGTAAGGTGTTGAGAGAGTGCTGCCGGCCTCCATCGGTTGGAGCCTTGAGGAAGGATCAGACATTTGTCGCTATTTACATTTAATGAGGTTCGGTCTGCCTATAGGGAATGGCAGAGAGCGGACAGGGAGATCCTTGCGAAGAGCGCTGACCAGGTTCTCAAAGAGGAACGACGCAACTTCGAGGAGCGTGAATACGATGTGTTCCTCTCGCACAGCAGCCTCGATGCCAAGGATGTGCTGGGACTATGCAGGGTATTGCGGACGGAGTTCGGATTGAGCATTTACCTCGATCTCGATGATGAGGAACTTGACACCGATGAAGTCACGCCGGACACGGCCCGCGTACTGCGGCACAGAATGAAGTATTCGCGCGCGCTGCTCTATGCTGCCTCAGCGAACGCGTCCTCTTCAAAATGGATGCCCTGGGAATTGGGTTACTTCGATGGTTTGAAGGGCGCGGTCGCGGTAGTGCCGATTGGTGAGGTTTCCGGCGATGGTTTCGAGGGGCAGGAATATCTCGGTCTTTACCCATATGTAGATCGTGCGCCGAACACGAAAACCGGAGCCCAAACGCTGTGGGTTAACGGACTTCCCAC
This sequence comes from Bryobacterales bacterium, assembly GCA_027459465.1. Lineage (GTDB taxonomy): Bacteria > Acidobacteriota > Terriglobia > Bryobacterales > Bryobacteraceae > JAJYKC01. The sequence goes on from DAIDIH010000014.1 coordinate 10,426, forward strand.
GGAAAAGGGCTACTTGGATTTTCAGAAGTGGCTCGCTCGAATCGAAGCTGAGCGCGGTTAATGAATTTGAACCTCTATTACATGCTCATTGCAGGGGGCCAAGATTGGCGGCGATGCGGGAGAGGCCGATAAGAACCAGCTCGATCACACGATCGATGACCGGCGTGCGGAAAAGTTCTCTGTTCTCGTCCACGCTGAGACCGTTGGCGGCGGAGACTCTGGCAGTGCCAGTCTGCGCGAACTCTTGCCAGATACCCGTCCGGTCGATGACGCGATCGGCTTGAGTCGCCTGGTCGCGCTCATGGACGGGCGGATTGAGATAACAGTCCAGAATCGGCGCCGGGGGACAGAAGTCGTCTCGAATCTGCCTGCCCTCGATAGCGTCAACCACCTGCTCTGCTGCGCCGCCCAAAAAACCGGCAAGATATAGGGGCTTGTTCTGCCTCACGGTGAGCAGGGCCTCTTCGATGATGCCCGGATATCGCCCGGCCGAGCCCGCACGTGGCCCGCCGAGGCAGAGGCGCACATGACTGACTGCATTCAGACGGTGCCGCAGAAACGTCAGGCCGCGGGCGCGCACATAGCGGTACAAGAAAGAATCCGGGGTGCCCCTGGCCTCGTGCTCGACGCCGAGCAACTCACCCGGCAGTCCCGCCTCTTCCACCCGAAGAGTTGACTTGAGCTGTTCCAGATCGCGTTCCTTCAGAAACGGGTTATCCGGCCACGGGACCAAATTCGTCAGTAAAGGCCGACCTTCGGCGGCCGCGGTTTGCTCTGTCAGCGGCACCGGTGGCTGTACCTGGCGCGCAAATCCGTAGACGGCTTCCATCACGCCGTCCTCCCGCCAATCGTGCCCGAATACTACGCTCGCCCCCTGACCGAAGAGGGCGGCGACGATCTGCAAGGTGACGCGATTCACCTGCCAGGAAGGGAACCCTCGTTTGGTGCTGTCATCACTTGCCGAAATCGAGAGGCCGGTCACGCAGCCGGCAAGCGGACGAGAGATGTCGGTCATGGTGTCGATCCTTTCGTCGCGGCTAGCGTATTGGGTGTCACCAAGCGCGTGCCGGCGGGCGCATACTCCTTGACGAGCGCTTGAGCGGCTTCGTAGCTTCCGGCGCGGAACGGCGGGTCAGGATACAAAATCAGACGTGGAGTTGTGGCCGGCTCCATCGACTTCTTGAGTTCGTGGCACGCGCGCAGAAGCGCCGCCATGCTGGGCTGGAACGAGAATACGCGGTAGACGACCGGATTCGGCAGCGTGCCGCTTTTTATCATGTCCTCGACGCGGCACATAAAGTGGAGGAAGCGCAATCCCTCGCGTAAGGCAAGGAAAAGGATGCGCACCAGATTTCCATCCGGAATCCGCACTGTCGGCACCCGCTCGAACGGCAGGGTGCCCGCCGGATGATTAAGGCCCGTGCGGGCGTCGACCAGCACCGCGGGAGTGGCGTATTCGTCGGCCCAGAGGACTTCCTGCTGGCACCAGGGGCGGCCGTCATAGGCCTCGGTGCGGAGCATAACGATAAGCGAAGAGCCGACGCCCTTTTCCAATTCGAGTTGCCAGTCGCATCCGGGCGGCAGGTCGTCAGCATCGTAAAAATCCTCAAGCCAGGCCAGCGCTTCGATCTGCCGCTTCAAGGCATGCGCAAGAGGCAATCCGTCCATCTTGGCGTGGCTTATGAACAGACGAAGATGTCCCGGTTTCTTCCCGAATATCACAGGCAAGGCCGCGGCCAGGAGCAGTCTGCATTGATGTAGCAGGCGCAGGGAAAGCATCGCAGGACGAATGGCATGTTCGCCGAGATCGTGGGCCTGCAGAAGCTGGAGACTCGCGAGCGCCGGACGTTTCGCTGAGAATGCACGTCCGATTCGTTCCTCCATCGGAACGGCGAGCATCGCATGGCGCCCGCTCGACGCATTGGTGTGTTGCCAGCATCCCTCGATCCAGTCCCAGAGGGGGTCACCTCCCTTATCCAAGAGCGCACGGTCCACCAGCACGACGGTGAGTGTGTGGCCGAAGCCGTCTAGCGTTTCCGCCGGAAGCCGGGCGGGCGCCGCCGCAAAGCTCTCCAGTTGAAGCCCCAGATCCTCGCCGGTTGCCAGATAGCCTCTGGCATCTCGGCCGCCTTGAAAGGCGCGCAGAATCGCCTCTTCGTAGGGGACGAAATCCAGATCCTCCGGATGACGGAAGAGAACAATCTGTAATGGAGCGGTGCTGGGCATATGCCTATAAGCGAGGGCCGCAGATTAAATCAAGCCTGACGGTAGAAGTTTGACGCCGGGAATGCAATCGCGATTGTGGCATGACGGATTGGCGCAAGATCGCTGGGTTACAGAAATGCCAGTTGCTCAGCCTCCGGTTCAATTTCATAGAGTGACCGAATCTGCCCTTCAAAGTCCCGCTGGCCCCCGTAACTGGGATGCCGGACCTGTACCACTTCGGAGAGGCCTGCCAGTTGGCCGGCTGTCTTTGCAGCATCGTTGCCGATGGCGATTACGCGGCGCGGCCGCAGGATCACAATCAATTCGGCGAGTATCGCTTCTCCTACCGCCCTTTCCTTCGTATTATGCGAACGATTGGTGAAGGGATCGCCCGGCTCGTGCGGATGAAACGGAAACACGTTCCACAAGAACACGCGCGCCGTCACCGACATGAGCATGCTCCAGATGACTGCGGCCGTGCGCTCAGCCACCATGGAACCCACCGTGGCGCGTTCTACCGTCACGTTCCAGCGCATCGCGTGAACCGACAGATGAACATCGTCTGTAAGCGCTAGCCCGGTTCGCCGCCCTCCCCTGTAGCCCAGATCCCTGCCGATCCACAGCGCGTCCACCTGTGTTTCAGCCGCCGCGTTCAGCAGATTCAGCAGGGCCCGCGTCCGGCGTGCCGGCGCGTCTTCCAGGTCGTGTATTTCGCAGCGGTCGGCATAAGGGTTAAAGACGTTGGCGAAGGTCAAATGGCTGAGAGAACTCACGAATTGCTCGGTTTTCATGCCCCCTGCCCCTCCAGCGGCCGGTAGTGGATGGTGCGTGTGGTCCGATCGGCCGTCACGATACCTCCGCTGTTGCATTTGACCTGCCGGAATACTTCATAGCCTTTGAGTATCGCAATTTCCCACAGGCTCAGCGGACACGCCTCGACTTCGTACCCCGCCACAAACTGCTGCACGGTTTTCAGGAGATCATACGAAACCGTCTTCTGGCCCGCAAAGTATTTGAGCTCCTTGGCGCGGGAAAATATCCAGGCCGTCAGCCCCTCCTCGACCACGATAGCCCGCCCTCCATCCTGGGCCTCGTCCACTTTCGGATCGTCCTTGCGTTTGTGCTTGATCAGGGCGCGGAAGGTCGGCGACCAGTGGAGTATGGCGGCGTGCGCGAAATGAAATACGTCGTGGAAGCGGTATCCGTCGGGGTCGCGGATATTGTCCGTCAGTGGATCGCCGATAAAGACGCCGTTCCAGCGCAGATAGCTCCGTGCGCCCCCGCGCTGATCGATCGTTATCTCAAATTGGGCCGGGAGGCGCTGGTCCGCCGGGAAATGATCGTCAAAGGCCGGGAGACTCGCAAAATCGGGTGCAATGAAACGGCCTGTCGTTTTGATGATGTTCTTGCGGACGACCTCTGCAAACGCGACACGGGCGGCCTTGAGCGCCTCAATATATGACCTGGCGAACCCAATGAGCCGCGAGCGGTCGATGTCGGTCGAGTTCTGCAACACAAACAGCGCCGTTGCCGATTCTCCCAACCGCAAGAGCGCCGGATCGAGTTCGGGAACTGCAACCGGCGTGGCAATGCGAGAGATAGGACTGCCGACGACATCATTGGCCGCGATCAGCGTCTCATATCCCTCCCCGCTCGCTGCTTCCGCCAGGATGTCGTCCATGCGAACCCTGAGCCTGCGGCACAACGCGGTGAAATACCAGAGGGCATCGCCGAATTCCTCCTCGACGGCGTGCCGGTAGCCGGCATAAGCTTCGCCCTCGCGATGAAATTTCTTGGCAGTAGCCATGATGCTGCCGACCTCGCCGAACAACCCCAGCAAAATCGGCTGGATTTCGTTGTTGGAGAGCCTGTCGGTCGGCTCCACCCGGGTCATGTACTCAGCAAGGAGTATCGAGCGGTGTTGAGACTCCACGTCGTCCTTTCTCCTTATGGCGTTTGGCTCCAGTCCAGTGGCTCCCCACAATATCCGGTTTCACCACGGGAGCGAATCCAGCTGACGAATTCCTCGACAAGCTGTACCGGGAAGTTGCACCGATGATTCCGGCGGGCAAGGATGCTCACTTTGCCGGGGCCGTATTTGAGAAATCGTACCGGCAGCTCGGGCCCTGATCCGCCCCAGTAAACGAAATCATCGCTATAGAGCATGCGATCGGTCCCCGTGTCTGTCTTGATGTTGGCGGGATTCGGGCTGCCGTCATCAAGGCTGTGATGCGAATTGAGCTGGCACCAGCGGCGGTTGCCTGGGCTGCGGTGATAGATGTTGTCCCCGAATGCCTGCTTCTTGCTCCCGCGCAAGTTCGGCTTCTTGCTCTGAAAACGAGGATCGGCCCAATACTCCTCGAATGTGAGCGTGCCCGTGACGCGCATGGCGTATACGGCGCGCTTTTCGCGCCCTGCGGACTTCGATCCGGTGCCGAGCACCCAATCATCAATCTGCGCGACGCTACGGATTCTGGGTTTGCACGTGGCAAGCGTGCAGATGGCGTAGAAAGGGTTCGGCGCAAAGCCAAAATCGCGAGCGACGACGTAGGAGTAGATGCGCATCGCCTAACAGCCGTAACGCCGGATGGGGCGCGGGTCGCGCAGCTCGCCGGTGGGCAAATGCCACTCACTCGTCTTCCCGGTAATGGCATCGATGATGCCGTCGCTTTGCCACCCGCGGACGTCATCGGCATATTTTTCCAGCGCTTCCGGGATATCGCATTCGTTCGCCCCCGGAGCATAGACGCCGACGATCCGCTTTCCCTGCTTCTCGGCATACTCGATCTCCCAATTGACCCACTCGCTGTTCTTGGTCTGGGGAGTGATGTATACCAAGAGCGTGCTGGCCCAGTTGATTGCCGGCGCGAGGATGCCCGTCTTGATGTATGCGGGGTCCTTTGCGTTGTTGGGATTCGTGGAGTTGATGGAGGAGTCGCGGATCGTCAACCCGCCGCCTTTGAGCAGGGCTTTAAGCTTCTCCAGCCCATCGTCGTCCTCATGGATGTGGCTGATGAAGACATTTTTCATTTCGTCGGCCATCGCAAATTCTCCTTAAGCAAAGGGCTGCTGGCGCCGCCAAGTGCGGGCCTCCGGCGACATCGATCCTTACTCTCTCAAACAAATTGTCACGGAATTTACTTTAATTCTATAGATTGCAGCCGTTTTTGCAACCCTGGGTAAGGCGGATGGGTAATGTGGAAGGTGACTGAGTGTGGGCGTAACACGCCGGCGTGCTGTGCGAACTGACTGCGCCGATTGCCAGGTAGTCTACATGAGAACCTTTGCGTGTACTATTCTTCCGAAACGGGTTGGCCATTCTTAGAGACGACGAGCCCGGAAGGCAAATCAAAGACGGGAAGGGTCACCCGGTCGCGCCAATGACTCGAAGTTTCGAAGAACCATCCTGGTAGAAGGCACCGCGGCCGGCAATGGTAATCGCTTCTCATGCCGATCCCCCGAGCTTCAGATGGTCCCTCAAGTTGGCGGGCATGAGGATCGTGGTCGCACTCAGCGCCTTTACCGGGTACAAAAGAATGAGCACGTTGTGCGTGGTGTCAAAGGCCTCCCCGATGCACTCGTGATCGTCGCCGTTGAGGTCGGTCAGCGGCAGGGATTGCGGCCGCGTCATCTTGCGATGGATCGGCAGGAGCGGCCCCAGCCTGTGATCGAGCGTGATGAGGGTCTCGCTCGGCTTGCCGAATTGCCGAACGAAGCCAGGCGAAGGCTCGATCCGCCTGACGGAAGCCTGCGCTCCTCTGCCCTGAACGAATTCGATCGGCTCAAGGACGTAAACCACGCAGGCGCGCGGGTTGGTGCGCGCATATTCGCGGGCGCTGGCGTAGACGGACGCCTTGAACTTCTGGGCGAGCTTGATGGGCGTCTTGATCTCGAACCTGCAGTCTGCGGCCATGCGCGCATAAGTGTCCCCCTGAAAGAGGGCGAAGCGGGCGAAATTATTGGCCTCGCGCTCGAACAGATCGGCCGTTTCCGGAGCCAGCGTTTTCTCGCAGTCCTGGAAGAAGCGGAAGAACTTCCGGTGTGTCGGCAGTTCGTGATGGCCGGTCTCGTGGAGCTTGAGGAATCGCTGCTTGCTCTCGGTGACCGTGTCGTCGATGTGAATAACGCGGTCTTCGCCGTCGTAGATGCCGAAGACTTTCGAGAGAGCCGACTTCACCAGGCGGGCCGCCTCGGCGGTCTTGTCCTTGATGAATGCAAGGATTCGGGCCGGGTCGAAGGCGCTGCTGGGCGCAACTTCAAGCCGCGCAGCAGCGAGGATGTCCTCAATCGGCGTGGGCAGCGTGCCCCATGCTGACGCGCGGTCGAGGAGCTTTCTGGCCCTTTCCTCGACCGCGCGCAGTTCGCTCGGATCGAGGCTGCTGTCATCCGGTTTGATCACGGCGTGCGTTTCCTCTGGCGGATGAATTTGAGGTAGTCCATCAGCTCCGCTTCCTCGGCGGGCGTCAGGTTGTGCTCGGCAAAGGTGGGAACGCGGCCGTGCCTTTCGTGCTCGGTGCGCTTCTGCGTCGGCGTGATGTGCCCGGCCCTTTCCATGAGCTGTCCGTAATCGATTCCGTAGATCTCCGACAAGGCATGCAGGACGTTCGGCGAGGGCTGCTGGATCTTGTCGTTCTCGATCTGGCTCAGATAGGCATTCGAAACCAGCTTGTTGGTAGCTTCCTCGACCTGGCGCAGCGTCATTTTCCGTGCCTGCCGAATGGACGCCAGATATTGTCCCAGCGTCGGTTTTTCCGGCTTGCCCTGCCGATCGTCATCCGCCATCGTGCCTGTATCCTCCACAAATCCTTGGTTCTACAGGGATTTTACGCCTGAACCGCTAAGGGAGTCAAGCCCGCTTGGTTGTTGCTTGCTTGACTTAGCGCGCTTGTGATAAGCTGCAATCCAGGGCCGCCGGTTCGGGGCCGACCGAATGAAGGATTTATGGAGGCCTTTCATGATCGACGGACAGATTGCTGAAGCGGAAATCGACGTCTTCGACTATGCGCAGCGCGGCGAGGACGTGCCGCACGGGAAGAAATTCAGGGTTCGCATCGATTGCGAGACCGTCACGGTGGATACGGCGGAGCCCAAGGGCGAACTCCTCCTTGCCAAGGTCGGCAAGCGTCCGTGCGCCTTCGAGCTGATCGCGGAATTCGTTCACTGCGACAACCGCGTGATCGAGCCCGCGGAAACCGTGGATCTGCGGCAGCAGGGGCTTAAGGGCTTCATCACCGCGCACAAGGAGATCGTGACGATCTTCATCGGCGGCCCGGAGCATCCTTACCGCATCGAGCGCGGCGAGCGCACCGTCACGGAAATCCTCGCCAAGGTGGACAAGACCCCGGCCGGATACGCGCTGCTGGAAGAAAAGGACGGTCAGCCGCCGCTGCCCGTGCCGGCCGACAAGCCGGTGAAGATCGAGGGCTGCGAGATGTTCTTCACCCAGCCTCAGACTGGCGCCTCGTCTTAGGAAGGTTGCTGATGGCCTTTCCGACGGAACAGATCGAGGAGCTGAAGGGCTACTGCACCAAGGTCAGCGGCCTGCCGGAACTGGGCATCGACTTTCTGCATCTGGAAGCGCTCCGCCTGCCGGAGGGCTGCACGCCTGCGACCTGCGATGCGCTGCTGTGCCCGCAGCCCAAGGACGGCTATCCGTCCCGGCTCTATTTCTCCGAGCGGATCAGCAGCCGGTTCGCCCGCAACTGGAACAGCACAGCCCGCATTGGGGAGAAGAACTGGTACGCGTTTTCGTGGCGGGTCGAGCTTAATTCGCCCACGCTGGCGCAGCTCCTGATCGCGCATCTTAACGGATTTGCCAAGGAAAAATGACCATCCGAATGAAAGTGCCCGGCGCACTCTACGCCGATATCCTGCGGGACCTTGAAAGACCTCACCCCTTCGCGGCCGAGCGCGTGGGCTTCGCAACCGGCCGCATCGGCACGCTCACAGACGGCAGGCTGATTCTGCTGACCGGCTATCACTGCATTCCCGACCATGAATATGTCGACGATCCGGGCGTGGGCGCGCGTATCGGCAGCGCCTCCATCACCTGGGCGATGCAGGCCGCTTATTATGGCCGTCCGCGGCATGAGGGTGTCTTCCATATCCATGTCCACGGCCATCGCGGGCGCACCGGCATGAGCGGTGTTGACGCCCGCGAGATTCCGCTGATGATACCGGGCTTTATGTCCGTCGGCCGCGAGGCGGCGCACGGCATCATAATCCTGAGCCTCAACCACGGCTCGGCCTGGGTATGGCTGCCGGGCGAACAGGAGTCGGTGCGGGCCGCGAGCATGGCGGTGATCGGTTCACCCGTCAGCGTGTTTGTGGAGGAGGCAGGGCGATGAGCGCCGAGCGCTATTCACGGCAGTCGTTCCTCGGCCCCGGCGCCGAGGAGGCCATTGCGCGCGTCACCATCGGGGTGTCCGGATTGGGCGGCGGCGGATCGCATGTCGTCCAGCAGCTCGCGCATATCGGGTTTCAGAATTACGTGCTTTATGACGGTGACACGGTCGAAGAGTCGAACCTCAACCGGCTCATCGGCGCAACAGCCGCGGACGCCCTTGCGGAAACCCCGAAGCTTCACCTCGCGAAGATGATGATCTACGCCCTACAGCCGCGCGCGAAGATTCGTGGGTTCGCGTGCAACTGGCAGGAGTGCCCCGAGCCCATGCGCGAGTGCCAGATCGTTATCGGCGGCGTGGACAGTTACAAGGGCCGGGAGGAACTCGAAATCGCCTGCCGGCGATACCTCATGCATTACATCGATATCGGCATGGACGTGCATGGCACAGAGGGGCCGGTGATCGGCGGGCAGGTCATCCAGTCGTCGCCGGGCGGGCTATGCATGCGCTGCATGGGTTTCCTCACCGAGGAGAAGCTCGCGCAGGAAGCGGGGCGCTACGGCGATGTCGGCCCGCGCCCGCAGGTCGTCTGGCCAAACGGCGTGCTGGCATCGACCGCCGTGGGGCTGGCCGTTGATCTGGTCACCAACTGGACACAGAAGCAGCGGTCCCACGCTTATCTGGTCTACGACGGCAACGAGGGAACGGTCAAAGACAGCGTCACGCTGCGCAATCTCAAGAAACCCTGTGACCACTACTCGCTGGGCGATGTCGGGGACCCGGTTCTGGTCGGTCTCTGAATCACGGGTTGCTTCGGCTCGTTGATGATCCGTTCAGTGTTTTGGTGTAGCCCCCTTGCGCAACAAACACCGCGAGCAGCCGCCACTGTTACGTCGCAAGTTCTACCAGAGTCGCAATTTGTGTCATTACAGGCGTATAGATGTCAACGGTCCCGTTGACCGCCCGGATGGAGACAATAAGCGCGTAACGGACGGTGCGGTCATACCGCTTGTGTGCTGGGTTTTCCTTCCACCACCCGCCAATTGGGTAGACGCCGATGGCTGACCGTTGCGCAAGCTCGGCCGCAGTCCCTCTCCAATAATCCGAATGGATGGAGCCGGGATCGCGGATTCGGCCGAGATACCAATTGTCGGCGCCGGTATCGATCGTGGCCAGATCCTCCTCTTCGGCGGTTACTGCCGCGTTGATGCGGCGGCGGAAGTCGTCTACCGTTTCCAGAGACCTCTTGACCGCGAATCGCAGCGCATGCGAGGGGTAGCGATGGCGTCGCAACCAGCCGCGTTCGCCGGGATTGGGCTCTACGTAATAAGAGAGCGTGACGCGCAACTCGACTTCGGTGTCGGCGATCGATTCCAGTTCCGCGCGGGGCCACGGAAACTGATGAAGGTTCATGTGCCGTGTTTTTGCTCTGCTGTCTTCCCATTGGAACGGCTGGAACTCATCCTCTGCGATCAGCGTCAGATCGTTTGCGGCGCTCAGGACAGCCCGCTCGTAGGTCGGCACGCCGTATCCATACGTCCGCAAGAGGGCGAGTTTCCGCTGCTCGGAGTTCGCGGCATTGAACCGCTCCTTCATCGGTTGCGTCCACTCCGCCGAATGAACGATAAGCGCGCGGATCGTCTCGGGCCAGCGTTCGGGCATGGCCGCCATGATTCGGCCAGCGAGGTTTCCCGCAAGTGCGGTGGCCGCACTTGTATCCCGGAAGATATCGAAGTGCCGCAGCGTCGGGTCGCGGAAGGTTGTGAGCAGGCCAAGATCGTCCGGGCAATCCACCTCATCGCCCGAGGCAGCCCAGTTTCCCCCTTCGAGCACGACATCGGGCTTAGCGGGCCACATTCTTTGCCAGGAGACCGAGGTCCGGCTCGTCGGACAGAGCTCACCAGCCGGGGCGATGGCTTCCCATCCGGCGAACGTGGGATCGGTTATCGCGATCTTTTCCGTATAAGCTCCGACTGTAATCGCGTTCCATGCCTGGGCCGGATTCTCGATCGGCTCAACCGTGTTTCGGTCCGGATAGCTTTCTCTCGTAATGCCGTCGCGGATATTACCCGCGGAGATGAAAACCAGACGCCGGATGGTGTCGTCGCCAAAGCATAACTGATCGACGGCGGCAGACCAAGATGAGGGCCGGCCACCACTGGTTCCGATATCGCTCGTGACTGCCATGCAGACGGCCCGTCGGCGGTCGGGGGCCTCAACCTCCGCGCGCGCGATCGACTCCCCGGTGATCGCGCCGTAGAGTCTCGGATCGTTTTGACCCTGATCAGGAAGAATCTTGACCGACTCCAGTACATGCGTCAGACGAACGGGCCCATTCCCGTTCAGCAGAGCCGCGAGATCGCCGTACAGCGCCGAGCCCGCCATGTTGGTGCCATGTCCCCTCGCGTCACCCGTTGGCCAGGCGGGATCGTAAACATGCACGTCGTTCGGATCGAGGGCCGGCGCGATGAGCGGATGCGCGGGCGTGACGCCCGTATCGAGCACACAGATCGCGAGATTCCGTTCGCCAGGCAACTCCAGGCGACCGGCCAGTGCGGCGGCTTGGCCCGCCTGCTCGGTGTTCGACCACTGCATGAACTGCGACGGCGTGTCCCGCGCGCGACGGATTTCAGCGATGGCGTCGGTATTCAGGAACAGACGCCCGATCGCCAACTCGTTACCGAAAGCGAGCCGCACTTCGCGGTCGGGGAACACGAGGTTCTGCGGCTGGACGAGAATCACGAGATGGCGGGCAGCTACGTCGAATTCTTCCGCCTTCGCCTGTCGCAGCCAGATTTCCCACCAGATAGCTTCGCCAGCGGCGGGAAACGACGCCGGATCGTCGGTATAGATCGACCGGAGGGCGCTGAGTGTTGCCCGTTCGATCCGCGCGATCAGGTCCTGGTTCTTCGGCTTGCCACCACGCGTGTTCTCATCCCGATACTGTTCCACTTTTCTCAAAAAGTGATCGCGGGCAGTCTCGGGAATAAAGACGGTTGCCCTGGGCGGTTCATTTTCGGTTTGCTCGTGAACCGCGACCAGCTCGATGTGCTTCGGCCGATTTTCGAGTTGTTCGGCAGCCGATTCCGACCCAGGCGCGATCTCAAAGTCGAGATAGAAGCCCGGCGTGCCTGCGGCAATGTCCGGGTCGCGCAACGCTTGTTGTGCTTCGGCAGCCGCCAGAGCGGCGGCGAGCGAAACCCGAACGGCATCGGCATGAGCCGTGCGGTCCCGCTGCGGCAGAGGCCGTCCACGGCCCCTGAGTTTGCTGGTATATGGCTCCGCCCTCCCGCGTCCGCTTACATAAAGGTGCGGGCGGTCGCGCGGCAGTTCAGGCATTTAGTGGGATGCTGCCTTTCGTTCGTGAACGGCTGCGATTAGAGCCTCCGAAGTAATGCGCGTCGATCCGCCAAGAACGGCCCGTTTAGCTGCCTCTTCGCTGGCGCGAACCAGTTCGGCCTGACTTAATCCTTCAGTTTCCGGAAGGATGCGGGACCAGACGATATCCGCCGTCTGGAACATCGCCAGCTTGCGCTGCAGGATTTCCTCGGCAAGCTTCGAATCTGGCAGCTTGTATTCGATCACGTCATCGAATCTGCGGAAGAGTGCCTTATCGAGCAGTTCGGGATGGTTGGTAGCCGCAACAATCAGGCTCTGCGAGTTGTCTTTTTCAAGCAACTGCAGAAACGAATTCAGAACGCGGCGGATCTCGCCCACATCGTTGGACTGGCCGCGATGCGTACCCAAAGCGTCGAACTCGTCGAAGAGGTACACGCCCTGGGTTTGACGAATCGCTTCGAAGACGAGGCGCAGCTTCGCGGCTGTCTCACCCATGAATTTCGTGATCAAACCTTCGAGCATGATCGTGAAGAGTGGGAGATGCAGTTCGCCCGCGAGGGCCGACGCTGTCATCGTTTTTCCGGAGCCAGGCGGCCCGAGAAAAAGAAGCTTGCGGCGAGGACTCAGGCTATGTTCGCGGAGCCGCTTCTGCTGTCGCTGTTCGAGAAGTACCCGCTTGAGGCGTTCCGCCAAAGTCTCGGGCAGCGCCATGTCACTAAAGCGAATGTCGGGTGTCTGAACGGAGAGCAGGCTCGCGAGTTCACCGCGCGGTTCGAGGACGACGAGTTGCCCGGACCGCTTTCCGACCGACGACGATCGCCGTTTCGATTCATCGATGAGGTCGCGCAACTGCTGAGCGACCGCAACGTGGCCGAGCCGCGCCTCGTGCGCAGCCGCCTGCATGGCGACGGACAAAAACTCCTTGTCATCGCCTTCGAGGTGACTTTTTAGCAGCGCGATCATGTGACGGGCCGCGCTCATAGGTTCTCCAGTTCGATTCCGAGATGATCGCACGGAGCATCAGCAAAGTCCTGCTGCAGGTTGAGGTACCGCTCCGTAGTCACGACCGATTCGTGCCCGAGCGATAGCTGTATCTGTTCGAGCGGCGCGTGACCACGATGGGCCAGCTTGGCGAAAGTGCGTCGCAAATCATGAGGAGCAATTCGTATTCCGAGCTGGTCGGCATAGCCTCGAACAATCAGGTAAACAGCCTGCGCAGTCAGGCCGTCGCCGACATCGCCCTTCTGATTGATGGCGCGGAAGTATAGGCCGTTGCGGATACCGGCGGCGGCGATCCAAAGATCCATGGCGCTCTTCGCCCATCGCGGCATGGGAACGCTGCGAATGCGATTGCCTTTCCCTTCGATGTCAACGATCACCCACCTGTCTTCCCGCTTTGCGACTCGATCCCAGACCAGATTGGCGATTTCATCTCTTCGGAGACCGCAACCCAGCAGCAACGCGAGTAACGCCCGGTCCCGTTTTCCACGCAGCGTGTCGGGCGAAGGAGCGTTGAGCAGGGCCTTTGCCTGTTCAGGTGTCAGCCAGGCTCCCGTCCGAACGCCCGTTTGCCGGCAGCCTTTCACGTCCACAATCGCAGCGGCAGATTCATGAGAGAGCAGTCCGTTCGCAGCGGCTTCGCGCGCGAGCTTACGGATCGCAGTCAAATGCAGATTGACTGCAGACGCGGACATCGCCCGCGATTCCAGATGTTTGCGATACCGCTGAACGGATTCGCGATTAAAAGGTCTGCGCGACGACCCCTCCGACCAACGCCGGAAATCGTCCAGAGCCGTGGTATAAGCGCGCCGCGAATGCGGCGACGACACGCTGTCGATGACGAGGGCGCGGACGCGAACCCATCCCCAAACAGGGGGTTGGCCGTTTACGGAATTGATCGGAACCGGAGCCGAACTCATGGGGTGTTCTCGGGCGCATCAAACTGCTATCGATAAGACACTTTATCATAAGTGCGCCCACCCAGAACCTTCGCTGTGCCTTTGACCGAGGCAACGATCGATGGTCTTCGCTGCTGATACGACCTCCGCATGGACCGGGATCATCACTGACGATCTCGAGCACTAGATGATCACAGACGAGTGGTGAGATCTACGTCCGGTAACGTTAGCCAGATCCCGGCTGGCCCCTCCCGCTCAACCACTGCAGGCTACGATGGGACGCTTGCGCTTAACAGCAAGGCTTGAACTCTTTCCGCAGCTGCGTCCTGCATGTGCGGGAGCACGTGGGAATATACGTCGAGAGTGAAAGCGACGCTAGCATGTCCGAGTTGTTCACTTATGACCTTGGGTGACACTCCGGCAGCCAACGAAATGGTCGCGGCCGTGTGGCGCAGGTCGTAGAGCCGGATCTCGGGCAGGCCCGCGGTCTTCAGCAACGGCTTGAAGTAGCGCTGCACAAAATATGATTCGCGGATTGGTCCACCGCTTTTTGCGAGGAAGACGAGATCATCTCCGTTCCTTCTTTGTCCTTTCGTGCGGTTCTCTCTCAGGACCGAGACGACCCACGCCTGGAGCTTCACGACTCGGCGGCTTCGCGGCCGCTTCGTATCGGCGAACTGCCATCCGCCCTTCTGCCATTCGAGAGATCGAGAAACGCTGACCGTTCCGCGATCGAGGTCGATATCACTCCACGTGAGCGCGAGATACTCGCTCGGCCGCATGCCGGTCGTCAGGGCGAGTGCCAGCAGGCCCTCATATGCGTGTCCCGCAATCGCCTTCACGAAGGTTCTTGTCTGTTGAAGAGACAGTACAGCCACAACGCTCCGATGCCGCTTGGGGAGATCGACGGCATCTGCGGGATTCCCCAAAACGAGATTCCAACGGACAGCCTGCTTGAGCGCCGACCGGAGGACAGCGTGGGTATATCGAATCGTACGAGCCGACAGGTGTCGGTCCAACAATTCGTGGTAAAGCGTCTGAATGTCGAGCGCAAATACGTTCGCGATCGCTTTTGAGCCAAGTGTCGGCCGCACGTATCGCCGTAGCAGGCCTTCGTAGTCCCGAAAGCTCTTCGCACGCAGCCGCGGTTTGGCGCAAAGCTCCAGCCATCGATCCAGAAACTCATTCAGAGTCTGTTTCGATGAGTCCAAATTCCGGCCGCGGTCTCGCTCGCCGAGCATCTTGTTGAGATGAGCCTGGGCGTCCCGCAGTCCGCCGTGGATGGTCTGGTTCAGGTACTTTCGTTTCTTCGTCTCGGGATCGTGGCCGTTGTATACGCGCACCAGCCACGTGCGCCGTCCACGCCCGACGATCTGCCCGACTTTTCGTGCCATAGTGACACCTCCACGGGAGTGGCGGCACACAAATGGCACACTGCGCAACCGTAATCTGCTGAGTTGGTGGGATTTAGAGCGATGAAGGCTGATCGGGGTTCAGTCTTCACTCCGTGGAGTACGCGTACAACCGTTCCGGATTACTCCCCGGATGTCGGCTTGCGGCATGTAGTCTCGCCACATAGCCGAAACGCCCTAGTCGTGGAAGTGGCCCGCATTGATCCCGAGCGTATCCTCGCCCGTCCGGACACTGACGGTATTAGTCTCCGGAAGTCGGTCAGCATCGATCTTAGATCGAGTCGTTCGGCTCGAGCCCGGGTCGGTCGTTCACTGCGTTTCGCAATCGCTGCTGTCGTCCGAGCGGGGCGATAGGCTCTGCGCCGTAGCGCTGTTCATCTCCGCCCGGACTTCCCACCAACTTCCGGTAATGACTCTGAGTTCATCCCTCAGGCTGGTACGGTTTTGGTACGGTTGTCCGGGAAACAGGGGCATGACCAGGATGTGGCCACATCACCTCACGCCAATGAAAACACACAGGAGGATACCCCAGGACACCCGCTGGCTTGGCTTGAGGTGCTAGCGGGAGCAATCCCGTGGGGGTTCAAGTCCCCCTCTCCGCACCAA
>DAIDIH010000015.1 GCA_027459465.1 Bryobacterales bacterium
AAATCCTACAGGTCCTAAGCGTCACGCTGTTCGAGCAACTGCCCATTCTACAGGCCTTCCACGACGCAGAGTCCCAAGAAAAATTGGGTGGAATTTATAACCAGTTGAACCTGTGGGACTTATAGCCGGACGCTAGTGGTAGTGCTGGACGCCGACGAAACGGTCCTGGACGAAATGCTGGATAGTAACAGGGCCTACGAGCCGGATCGGACGGGGAACCGTCACGGCGTTTCTTTGAAGTCCATGACCCGTGAAGCCGCTCGTGAAGTCGAGAGGAAGGTAATTCTGGAGGTTCTGCAATCGAACAATTGGAACCGGAAGAAGGCCGCCCGGCAGCTAAATATAAGCTACCGCTCGCTGTTCTACAAGTTACGAGACGCCGGTATCCTATCCAAGCGGGCGTTGCCCTCGGCTCCCCCCGCAGTGAACCCGGAAGGTGAGTAATCAGACCATGACGACGAACCTAACAGAAGACTCACCGAACGCTCAAGCGGGAATTTCTCTCGCCGACTACAAGAAGGTTCTCGCGCGGCGTCGCTGGAGCTTCCTACTGCCATGCTGCGTGGTCGGATTCGCCGGAGCGGTCACCGCTTATTTCTGGCCGCTGAAGTATAAGTCCGACGCGCTGATTTTGATCGAACAACAAAAGGTTCCCACGCAATATGTAAAGCCGAATGTCGTGAGCAACCTGCAAGCCAGGCTCGACACGATGACGCAGCAGATTTTGAGCCGGACCAGGCTCCAGAAACTGATCGAGGATTTCCATCTGTATGCCGACGAGCGGAATAAGGAAACGATGGACGACCTCGTGGATAAGATGCGGGCCAACATTTCCGTCGAACCGGTACAAACCCCCGGCCGGCAAGATCAACTTACGGCATTTCACATCTCCTACTCGGCCAAATCTCCCGACACGGCGCAGCGCGTCACGAATGAGTTGACGTCGCTGTTCATTGAGTACAACCTGAGGACGCGCGCGGAAGACTCGGCCAGCACGACTGCCTTTCTGGGCACGGAGTTACAGACCGCCGCGGCTGAGTTGTCCGCCCAGGAGCACCGCCTTCAGGATTTCAAAGTGAAGAACCTGGGCCAGTTACCGGAGCAACTCGAAACCAACCTTCAGGTTCTGGCGAGTCTCCAGGGCCAACTTCAGGCCGTCAGCAACGAACTGGAGCACGCCGAACAACAAAAGGTCTACCTGACTTCGATTCGCGGTGAGTACGAAGTGATTGCGCGCGCCGACCATGACGCCGGAGAGCCGGTTATCGGAGCGGATGGAACGCCGCACTCCTCGGATTTGATGAACGCCGAAGCGACTCTGAGAGACCTGAAAAGGCGCTACTCGACTCTGACCGGGCAGTACACGAGCCAGTTCCCGGACGTCATCGAGACGAAGAAGGAGATTGCTCACTGGCAGTCCCTTGTCGCACAGTTGAAGGCCGCGGCCGCCAAAACGCCTGCGACTCCAACTCCGGCGCGGGCGCCGTCGGGGGCTTCCGGCGTCTCCTCGGCGATCTTAGACTCGACGAGCCGGCTCAAGGCACTCGATCTCGAAATCGCCACCCACAAGCGGGACGAGGCGGCGCTGCGGAAGCAGATCGCTCTCCTGCAAGACCGGTTGAAGCAAACGCCAATGCTCGAGCAGCAGTTTGCCGAAATTAGCCGGGATTACGATAACGCGCGGCTGAAGTATCAATCGTTGCTGGAGAAGCAACAGCAGTCGGAACTGGCGACGCAACTCGAACAGCGGCAGCAAGGCGAGCAATTTCGCGTGCTCGACCCCGCGAAGCATCCCGACAAGGCGCTGCCTCCGAACCGGCTTCAGATCGTGCTCATCGGGTGGGTGCTTGGCGTGATCGTGGGCCTCGGTTGGGTCGTGCTTCGGGAGTTCCTGGATTCGACGATCCGCGGAAAGAGCGACGTCACACTTCGGACTCAGGTCCCGGTTCTGGCCTGCATCCCGACTTACTTAAATCCGGAGCAAGAACGGCGGCGTAGGTTGCGTTTGCGTCTGGAATTTGCCGTGGGAGTTGTCCTGATTGTGCTTGTGATCGGCAGCGGAGTCGGGAGTATTCTTCGGGCCTGACCAGCCGCGGAGAGGCAAGCGTGGTTTCAGTTGAATGGGGCGAAACGTTGATACGAATCTTCGGAAACGGGAACGGTTCACATGCTGAACCGTCAAGGTACGCCCGGAACGGGCACGTGCAAGCGAAGGAAGATGCGGTGCAACCAACGGCTGCGGACGGCTTCAGTGAGGCGGCCTCTCGGGGAGTGCTGACGGCGTCCATGGGTCCCGAAAGTATGGTCTTCTCCCGCAGTAACGTCCGGGGAGCGGCGGATGAGAGCCTCCGCCTCCTGGCGCATCGCATGCGGCGGATGCGGGAACGGCGCCCGATGAAGACGCTGGTGGTCACAAGCGCGACGCCCCAGGAGGGCAAGACGATTGTCGCCGTCAATTTGGCAGCGACACTGGCGGCGAATTCCGACCGCGTTGCGCTTATCGACGGGGACCTGCGCTCGGCCTCCGTGGCGAACGTGCTCGGCGTACCCACCCTACCCGGATTGGCGGAATGCCTGGAAGAAGAACAGGCCATCGAGGACCATCTCTTTCCGGTTTCCCCTCTGGCGTTCGATCTTTTGCAGGCCGGCGCGGCGAAACGCAATCCCGCGGAACTGCTACAGCGTCCCAGGCTGCAGGAAGTGGCCAGGAACATCGCCAGTAAGTACGAGTGGGTGGTCATCGACACGCCGCCGATCACGCCGTTTGTCGATGCCCAGTGTCTGGCGGCGGCGGCGGACGCAGTTGTTGTCGTTGTCCGAGTGGGGTTCACGTCGAGGGATAGCGTTACGCGTACGATCGAGTCCCTGAAGGACGTCTATGTCGCCGGAATCGTCCTCAATGGCGATGATACCGAGCACTCACCCTACTACAAGTACTACTCTCGATACCGCGCCAGCGCAGCGTCAGCGGCTCCTGTTTCGCCGGTTGGGGGGCGTATCCTGCCATGATTAAGCTCTTGAGCGTCCACTTCGCGAGCCGGACGCTCCTCCTGGTGGTCTCGGAGGCAATCCTTACGTTCGGAGCGCTTGTCGCGGCATCTTATATCCGCTTCCAACGAGATACGCCAATCATCCTTCTCTACGAGCGGAACGGCTGGACAATTCTGCTTACCGTGTTGGTTTGCATTGTCAGCATGCACTATTTTGACTTATACAATTCCGGCATACTCCGCAACCGAGCCGACGCCATTACACGCCTGGTCCAGTCCATCGGCACGGTCTCGCTGGTTTTGGCCTCGCTGTTTTATCTTTTTCCGGAAATTCAGATCGACCGCACGCTCTTGTTGCTGGGCATTACCTCGATCGGCGTCGTGCTGGCCGCGTGGCGGATCCTGTTCGGAGTCATTCAGCAACACTCGGCACTCTCGGACCGTGTTCTGTTCGTGGGAGACGGGCCATTATTGCCGGCGCTCGCTCAGGAGTGTGTGGAGCGCCCGGAGTTCGGGCTAAGGCCCGCCGGCTATGTAAATACGTCCTCGTGCGCCACCGAGTCCGCTACGCAGATTCCGTATCTCGGACTCACCGGGGAATTGTCGGTGCTTGTCGAAAATGAGAACATCCAGCGCATCGTGTTGACGATGGCGGACCGCCGCGGCAAGCTGCCCGTCATGGAACTATTGGCGCTGAAGTCCAAGGGAGTGTGCGTCGATGACGGCGCCGAGCTATATGAAGCCATGACAGGACGAATTGCGTTGAACGCGCTGCATCCGAGCTGGCTTCTATTTTCTCCCGGCTTTCATCTTTCGCCGGCCTTGAGAATCTACAAGCGACTGGCGTCGATCTGCGGGTCGATTGTAGGGCTGGTGATTACTCTCCCCTTTATGATCCTGGCGGCGCTCGCGATTCGCCTCGACTCCCCGGGACCGGTAATTTTCAAACAGCGTCGCATTGGATATAGCGGCCGCGTGTTCACCTGTCTAAAGTTCAGAACCATGTGGGATCACGCTGACAGCGATGGATGCCCGACGCCCGCGACGGAAAACGACGAACGCATCACTCGCGTTGGGCGCATCCTTCGCCGCTTCCGGATCGACGAGCTGCCGCAGTTGATCAACATTCTTCGCGGCGACATGCACTTTGTGGGCCCGAGACCGTTTCCCCCAACACTCGAAGCAGAATATGCCGGGCAGATACCGTTCTACGAACAACGGTGGAATGTTACCCCCGGAGCTACCGGATGGGCGCAGATCCACAAGGGATACTGTGCTTCCACCGAAGATAATGCCGACAAACTGGCGTACGACTTGTTTTACATCCGTCATCTGTCGCCGGGCCTGGACCTGGTGATTCTTTTTGAGACGGTGAAGATCCTGCTGCTCGGTAGAGGAGCGCGATGAGAAGAAGGCCCAGTGTAGGCGAATGACCGCGGGCTGCCGGAATGGCCGGCAGCAGGTTCGGGCGGATGTGAAGTTGCAATGGAGGCGCCGGACGAGTCACATAGGAATGTGATTTGTGGGTGAAAGGGCGAAGCTATGTCTATTAACACTGAACATGTGGCTGGTACGACCAGCGAAATCCCGTCGGGTGAAGATGCGGGCAAGCGCTGGTATGCCGTTCAGACACGATCGAACTTCGAGCGCCGCGTAGCGGATGGGTTGCAGGTGCGTGGCGTGGCGACTTATCTGCCTGTGCTTTCCGAGATGCACCGGTGGAGCGACCGGAAACGCCGTATCGAGGTACCGGTTTTCCCCGGCTATCTGTTTGTCCAGCTTTCGAACGTGGCCGCCGCCCGCCTGCCGATCCTGGAAACTTCCGGCAGCGTCCGGATTGTAGGTTCGCGCCGGGAGCCGGAGCCGGTCCCTGACCAGGAGATCGAATCTATCCGCCGTATGTTGTCGTCGGGCTATTCGTGCCATACGGTCCCGTACATCGAACAAGGCGCGATCGTACGTGTAGTTCGCGGACCCCTGAAGAATCTCGACGGCATATTCCTTCGAGACAAGGGGAAAGGACGCTTTCTGGTTTCCGTTAAACTCTTGGGCCAGTCCGTGGCAACCGAAGTGGCGGCCGAAGACGTGCAGGCTATCTCACAGGTTGGTTCGGCCGCGCGAACCGCCGTCTTCGAAACGGCACCAGGAGGGCGCCTTTCCAGATGCTGACGCTATTCTGGGCCGGTGTTATCTGGCTCCTCTATGTTTACGCCGGCTATCCCCTTGCGCTCATGGCGATCTCATGCTTTCGAAGAGTCCGCCCGCGAAGCGACGACTCCTTCCTGCCGGAAGTGTCGGTTTTGATCTCCGCGCGGAATGAGGAAAAGGATATCGCCTGGAAAATCGAAGAGACGTTTGAGTGGGATTATCCCGAAGAGCGTTTACATGTCCATGTCGCCTCGGACGCGTCCACGGATGCGACCGACCAGATACTCGACCGGCTTGCGGGGCGATATTCCCGGCTCCATGTCTATCATCTTGAGGAACGCCGCGGAAAAGCCGAGGCGCTCAACTTACTTGCTTCTCAGGCCGGCGGAGACATTCTGTTTTTTACTGACGCCAACGCTCATATCAAACCCGGCTTTTTGCGCCTGATGGTCCGCCACTTCGCCGATCCGAAGGTCGGCTGCGTTACCGGGGAGACGCGAAACTGGGAAGAAAGCGGCAATGGCATGGGCCGCGCAAGCAATGTCTATTTTCGTTACGATGCGCTGATCACCTGGCTAGAGAACCTTCTCGGATCGGCGCTGGTGTGCAATGGGGCCGTGTTCTGTATCCGGCGCGAACTCTTCGAACGCCTGTCGTCCGATCTCGCCAACGACCTCGAAACACCGATAAGAATAGCCCACAAGGGCTATTGGATCCTGCATGAACCCGCGGTGTGGGTATCGGAACAGGAAACCTCTTCTTTGCGCGAGGACGTCGAGCGGCGAAGACGGATCTGCGGGCAAGGAGCACTTGGAGCATGGAGACTGCGGTCGTCGTTAGGAGGACTTAGAGCATGGCAATTCGTGTCGCACAAGGCGTTGAGGTGGCTTTCGGTGATACCGATCACCATGATCGGCGTGTCGACGTTTGGTTTGGCATGGGGCGCGTGGTCGGCGGCACTATGTATCGCGGAAATCACGTTATTGGGACTCGCCGGTGCCGGCTTCGTATCTTTGACGATGGGGCGTTCGAGCCCGGCGATTCTGAGTGTGCCGCTCTATGCCCTCAGCGGCTGCGTGGGTGCGCTTTGGGGGGTTCTGGACGCTCTGCGTGGACGGCGTTTCGCCGTGTGGGATGCGGCTGGAATGTCTAGAGGCGACGGGAAAGCATGGGGAGGGCAACGTAGTTGAAATGCGTCTTTTCCATCGACGTTGAGGATTGGTTTCACATCCTCGATGTTCAGGCCACGCCGCCGCTGGCGGAGTGGACGACGCTGCCGTCGCGTGTCGAAGCGAACTTTTACCGGCTGCTGGACATGTTAAGCGAAGCAGGCGCGTCGGCTACCTGTTTCTTTCTCGGCTGGATCGCCGAACGATATCCCCATCTCGTGGTTGAGGCGGAACGCCGGGGTCACGAAGTGGCCTCGCACGGCTACGCGCACAACTTAGTGCATCGAATGACTTGCCAGGAGTTCCTGGAAGACGCCAGCAAGTCGCGCCGGATCCTTGAAGACATTGCAGGGCGGGCCGTGATGGGCTATCGATCCGCCGGTTTTTCCGTCACGCAGGACACCCCGTGGTTCTTCTCCCTGTTAGTCCATGCCGGATATATCTACGACTCGTCCGTATTCCCAACATCCTGTACGCACGGCGGCTTAGCCCGTGCGAGCCTGTCGCCATACTGCTGCGAGACAGAGGAAGGACCACTGATGGAATTTCCCATGACCGTAGCGACGGTATGCGGACAGAGGATATGCGCGTTCGGAGGGGGGTATCTTCGTTTGGCCCCGCTTTGGTTGATCGAATATCTTTCCGGCACAGTCGAGGCCGAAAACCGTCCGGTGATCTATTACGTCCACCCAAGAGAGATTGATCCAGATCATCCTCGCCTGCCGATGGGACTGCGACGCAGGTTCAAGTGCTACGTCAACCTCCGGACAACCGAACGTAAGCTTAGGCACATTCTCCCGCTTCATGATTTTGTTCCTTTCGCAGCGCTGGTCGCAGCCAGGACAGCCGAAGCTAAGCCAGCAGAGGTGGCCAGATAATGATCAAAGAGAGTAACCCGAGGACGGAGTGCGCGGTTGCCGTCAGCCTGTGTACGGACGCAAGCGCCTGGGACGAGTACGTGAGCGCGCACTCGTCGAACCCTTACTATCATGCCTGGAAATGGCGTGGGGCGATCTGCGATACGTTTGGCTACCAGGCGTACTACCTGGCCGCGACAGCGGGCGGATCCATCTGCGGCGTGTTACCGCTCTTTCATATCCGAAGTGTGCTATTCGGAGGCTCTCTCGTATCGATTCCCTTTTTCAGCTCGGGCGGCGTGCTGACCGACAACTCTGCTGCTCGTGACCTGCTGTTGGCGAAGGCGGCTGGACTCGGCGAGGAGCTTGGCGTCCGCCACATCGAGCTACGGCAAGGCGACAGCCTCGCGACCGGATGGGCGGTGAGGGCTTCGAAGGTTTCGATGTGCATCGATCTGCCATCCGAACCGGAAGCGCTGTGGCGTTCGCTGAGTTCCGGAATGCGCAACAAGATACGAAACGGCCAGAAGCACGGCTTCCGTGCGGTTTGGGGTGGAGCCGAGCAACTCGGGCCATTCTATTCCCTGTTCGCCGTCAATATGCGGTACTTGGGAACCCCGGTCTATCCGCGGTCGTGGTTCGAGAACCTGGCCCGAGCAGCTGGGAATTCATTCCGGATTCTTACCCTGTTTGATGGAGACCAGGCCGTTGCAAGTGCGTTTTTGATGGCGCACGGCACCACGCTGGAACTGCCATGGTCCGCCTCGCTGCCCGAGGCGCGCAAGAAATACACACACCTGATGCTCTATTGGACGTTTCTAGAGCGGGCCGTTGAGCAGGGATTCCGCGAAATGGATCTTGGACGGTGTACTCCGGGTGGCGGGACTTACGAGTTCAAACGGCATTGGGGCTGCCGGGAAGAACCCATGCACTGGTATTACTGGGTTCCGCAGGGCGGAGGTTTGCCAGACCGAAATCCAGACAGCCCTAAGTTCAAGTGGGCCGTCGAGGTATGGAAGAGGCTTCCCCTTCCTATCGCAAACAGAGTAGGACCAGTAATTGCCCGGTCCCTTCCATAGGTTGGAACAGATATGCGAACCGTGCAATCGCGCGAACCCATAACGACAGGCGATCAAGCGCCCGGACTCCACATCTTTGTGCTGATCGACGCGCTCGGCTGGGAGGTGCTCCAGGGACGCCGCTTTCTTGAAGACTTACTGCCGTACCGGCGGCCCTTGCGAACGGTCCTCGGATTCAGTTCCGGCGCGATTCCCACCATTCTCACGGGAAGGCCGCCGGCCGAGACGGGGCATTGGAACCTGTTCTATTTCGACCCGGAAGGGTCGCCGTTCCGTTGGCTACGATACCTGTCGTTTCTTCCGCCCTGGGCGATGGATCACAGGATCGGGCGCAAGCTTTTGAAGGAACTCGGCAGACGCTTCCTGGGCCTCGGTCCGCTGTTCGAGTGTTGCGTAAAGCCGAGCGTTCTTCATTACTTCAACTGGGTGGAGCGCCGGAATATTTATGGACCTGGCGGTATATCGAATGGACCGTCGATATTCGACGAACTAGTGAGTAAACAGATACCCCATCGTGTTTACACCTACCATGACATGAACGACCACCAAATCGTCGACAGGGCCATGGATGACATCGCACACGATCGTGCGCGCGTATTGTTCCTCTATCTGAGTGAGATGGACATGTTTTTGCATACGCATGTCAACGACGGTGCGAGGATCAGCCAAAAATTGGAAGAGTACGAGCGGGATTTGACGCGGCTGTACAATGCTGCCTCGACGCACTGCGGTACTGTATCGATGACTATATTCTCCGACCACGGGATGACGCCGGTTCGCAAGCGTTACGACCTCGTGCGCGACATCGAAAGTCTCCCGTACCGGTCGCCCGACGATTACCTCGCCGTCTATGACTCCACCATGGCGCGGTTCTGGTTTTTCTCCGACAAGGCACGCGAGTCGATCGAAACAGTCCTGTCGGCGAGCCCCTGCGGACGGATTCTGAGCGACGCAGAGTTAAGCAGCCTGGGAGTTCTGTTTGACGATCGCCGTTTCGGCGATCTCGTGTTTCTTCTCCACCCGGGTTGGCTCATCGCCGCGAGCGATTTCAACGGCGCTTCCTGGAACCCGGCCGGAATGCACGGCTACCATCCGGACGACTCTCATTCGGACGCTGTCTTCCTCAGCACCTGCCGGGCGGGATTCCGCGTCGCGACGATTGGAGATGTTTACCAATGCTTCCAAGCGGCGCTAAATGAGTCGCAGGCGCCGCCTTGCCATGACGAAACGGAGCCAAGATGAGAATCAAAGAGCGGCTTTCCGTGCTGCAATTCACAAATGCGGACGTCCGCGGCGGCGCCGAGGAGCAGATTCTTGGTCTCCTGCGCGGTTTGGATCGTGCCCGCTTCACGGTTCACTTTGTTTGTCCACCCTCCCTCGCACACCTGCTGAAGCCGGACGTGCCCGACGATGTGGAACTCATCCCCCTCGAACTAGGTAAAGTAAGTCACCTCGCCGCGGCGGTTCGCTTTGCTCAGGTCCTTCGTTCACGGAGAATCGACATCCTTCACTCGCATATGTTCACCAGCAGCCTCTTTGCGTCTCCGATCGGCTGGCTCTGCGGGACGCCGGTAATTCTCGAAACGGCGCATGGAAGAGAAGCATGGAGGCACGGCTGGAAGGCGTCGTTCTTCATCGACCGGATCATCTCGCGCTTCGTTGACCGTTACATCGCGGTATCGAGAGCGAACGCCCTCTACCTGCGGGACACCAAACGATACGATCCGCGCAAGATTACCGTGATTGAACCGGGTAGCGACTTCAGAAGGTTTGAAACCGCGTGGCCGCCGGACCCGGTCCTGCGTGAGAGCTATGGCATTGGCGCTGACGATCCGTTAATCGTAATGGTCGGAAGGCTTGAGCCTCAAAAGGGACACTCGGTTTTGCTCAACGCGCTTCCACGCGTGTTAGCCGAGTTTCCCCGCACTAAGGTGGCGCTGGTTGGGGACGGGTCATGCCGGGGCGCGATAGAGGCTGAAATCGCGAACCTCGGCCTGGAAAGCGCCGTGAAACTCGTCGGTTACGCGCCCGACATGCGGGACTGGCTCGCACTCGCCACGTTTACGGTGCTGCCGTCGTTTCACGAGGGACTTCCCGTCACGCCGATCGAGTCGCTCGCCGCCGGGAAAGCGGTGGTAGCAACAGCGGTGGATGGAACGACGGAAGTCGTGATTGACGGCCGTACCGGACTAACCGTTCCGCCGGGAGATCCGGCGGCCCTCGCTGCGGCGATTTGCCGCATGCTCTCCGACAGCAGCCGTCGCGAAGCCCTCGCCCGCGATGGCCGCGACTTTGTTCTCGGCAATTACAGCATGTCGCGAATGGTTCGGCGTAACGAAGATCTGTACCAGGCGGTGTTCAATCGGCGCGCCACAGCGGGTATCGGAACTCCGTTCGCGACGTTCTCCGCGGCAATGCCAGCCGACGGAGCATCCCACGGAAGGAGGTCATAGCCTATGCATATTCTTGTGACCGGCGGGGCCGGCTTTATTGGCAGCAATCTTTGTGAGCGCCTTTTGTCAGAAGGGCACTCCGTCACCGCGGTGGATGACTTAAGCGGAGGCACGAAGGATAATCTTGCGGATTGCTTCCGGTCAGCGGCCTTTCGCTTCGTTCCTTTTGACATCGTCGCCGATCACGGGCTCGCCGGCATTCTAAGCGGCTGCGACGCTGTGTTCCACCTCGCGGCTAACTCCGATGTGGCTAAAGGCCGACTCGTAACGGACCGGGACTTACGGCTTGGGACGATCGCTACCTACAACGTTCTTGATGCGATGCGCGAAGCAGGCGTGCGGGAGATTTGCTTTTCCTCCAGCTCCGTCGTCTACGGCGAACCTGAACGTTCGCCGACCCCGGAAGACTGCGGTCCGTTCCTTCCGATCTCGTTATACGGGGCGAGCAAATTGGCCTGCGAAGGCCTCATCAGCGCATACTCGCATAACTACGGCATCCAGGGCTGGATCTACCGTTTCGCCAACATCTGCGGACGGCACGCGACTCACGGTGTGATCTTCGATTTTCTTGAAAAGCTGAGTCGCACTCCTACGCGTCTCGAAATCCTGGGCGATGGAAATCAATCCAAGCCATACTTACATGTCGGTGAGTGCATTGACGGCATGTTGTACGCGTGGCGCAACCTCAGGAGCTCTCCGGTGCAGTGTCTCAATCTCGGATGTGAAGGCGCGACATCAACCAACACCGTTGCACGGATTGTGATTGACGCCATGGGTCTGCGGAATGTAGCGCTTGAGCACACCGGTGGGCCCCGAGGGTGGCCTGGCGACGTCCCGAGGGTTCTGCTGGATTGTTCGAAATTCAAGGCACTGGGTTGGTCCGCGTCGCTCGACTCGGAAGCGGCGGTGCGAGAGGCGACGGCCGAAATCCTGGCGGAGCGAACATGCAGGCAGTTGTGCTAGCCGGCGGACTCGGCACAAGGCTCAGGCCCGTTACCCTTACCGTGCCAAAGCCCATGGTCCCCGTCGGAGAACATCCGTTTCTTGAGTACATCGTGATGCATTTAGCGCGGCAGGGTTTTTGCGACATCGTGCTTCTGGTAGGGTATTTGGGCCACATTGTGAAAGAACACTTTCGAGACGGAAAGACCTTTGGCGTCTCGATCCGCTACGGGTATGAGGACCGGCCTTTAGGAACCGCGGGCGCCCTGCGCAAAGCGTTGCACTTACTCGATTCAGACTTTCTACTACTCTACGGTGACTCTCTGCTGCCGATTGATTACCGGGAACTGGCCCGGCGTTTCCGTCACACGGCGGCTGCCGACGTGATGGCGGTGATTTATGACAACCGGTATGGCGACACAGACGTCAGGGGGAATATCGAAGTTGACACCGATGGTTGCGTCCTTCGCTATGAGAAAGGATCCATCGGGCCGGAACTTCCTTATGTGGAGGCCGGCGTATTGTGCCTTCGGCGCTCGCTGATTGAGCCCTTGCCGCTTGGCATACCCTTGGGACTCGAATCAGGAATTTATCAGGAACTGATCTCAAAGCGGCGGATGTGGAGTTTCCCCACGACGCAGCGCTTTTACGACATAGGCACGCCCGGCCGGCTGGAAGAGGCTCTAGGTATATCGCGATGTTTATTTCCCGTACGCCATTCCGTGTGAGCCTGTTTGGAGGAGGAACGGATCTTCCGTGCTTCTACTCGTGTGAACAGGGCGCTGTGATTAGCATGACGATCAACAAATACGTCTTCATCACGGTTAGCCACCGGTTCGACGACTCGCTCCGCTTGAGTTACTCGCAAACCGAGATCGTGAATTCTCTGGATGAGGTGCGGCATCCGCTATTTCGAGAGGCGATGCGTTACGTAGGGGTGAAGTCGGGTGTCGAAGTGACGTCGATCGCGGACGTACCCGGCGGCACGGGGCTCGGGTCTTCCAGTAGCTTCACGGTCGCGTTGCTTCATGCGTTGTATGCGCACGGCGGATGTTACAGGACGGCGCGTGAACTGGCTGAGGGTGCCTGCCACATTGAGATGGACATTCTATCGGAGCCGATTGGCAAGCAGGACCAATATGCGGCGGCTTTCGGGGGCCTTCGCCGGTATCAGTTCAATCCGGATGGCAGCGTCTTTGTCGATCCGGTAATCTGTTCGGACCGGGTGAAGCATGATCTCTTGGATCGCTTGCTGTTCTTCTATCTAGGAGGTTCGCGGGACGCGCGAAGCGTACTCAAGAAACAGTGCGAATCCGCTCCTTCGAAATTCGCGCAGCTTTCCACCATTCGGAGTCTGGTTGAAGATTGCTGGCGTATTCTTGTGAACAAGGGAGACGTCCGAAAGCTGGGCGAACTCATGCATTATGCCTGGACTTGCAAGAGGGCGCTCGCCGACAACGTAAGCACCGCCAGGATTGACGAACTGTACGAGCGGGGCCGCAAGGCCGGAGCCGCGGGGGGAAAAGTGCTCGGCGCCGGCGGCAACGGATTTCTGATGTTGTTTTGCGAACCCGATCTTCAGAATGCCGTCCGGAACGAGCTCAGGGAGTTGCGGGAAGTAGAGTTTGGGCTTGAACCCGAGGGAAGCAAGATCATCTATGTCGGCAACTAGCCCCATTGAACTGGTGTTCTCCGCTCCCCGGCGTGGAGTGCGGCAGGCTGCCGTGTTTCTGGACCGGGACGGGCTGATCAACCGTAAGATCACCGGAGGTTATGTAACACGATGGGACGAGTTTCGTTTCATGCCTGGTCTTGAGCGCGCCCTGGTCTCGCCTGCAAGTTCCCAGCGGCTGATGGTGATTGTGTCGAACCAAGCGTGCGTGGGAAAGGGGTTACTTGACGAAAGCACTCTGACGGCGATCACGGTGCGGTTTGTAAGTGAGTTGAACAGAACCGGAATCCGGATCGACGGGGCTTATTACTGCCCGCATATTCCTTCGGCGCAGTGCGGGTGCAGAAAGCCGCGGCCTGGAATGCTGTTGCGCGCGGCTGAGACCTGGAACATCGACCTGGCAACGTCGGTTCTGGTCGGCGACTCGATGGCCGACGTAGAGGCAGCGAGGGCAGCTGGCTGCAGGGCGATTCTGTATCAGACGGACGGGGGCGAAGTGACCGGGGCGCCAGACTTGGTGGTCGCCGAGACTATGGACGAAGTCGCGTGGCGCTTGGACGAGCATTTCAGTTCCGTGGAGAGCCGGGTATGAGCGCCGCAGGAAGTCTGTTTCGCTGGAGGATGGGAGTTCCGGTCGCCACGCCGATCGGTTTGCGCGAGTGGAAAGTCGCGGCGGCGGCCTGTTGGGCGGGGAAGGAAGCGCAGTGCGCCTTCGAGGACGAAATGCGCGATTTTTTTGGAGTGCCCTGGGTGCGAAGCACCATCTCCGGACGAGCGGCGCTGTATCTGGCGCTGGTTGCGATGAGGAGAAACACCCGCCGGAATGAGGTTGTGATTCCCGCCTTCGTCTGCCCGTCGGTGGGGAGAGCCGTGGTGAAGGCGGGTCTTCGCCCCGTTCTGTGTGACGTCGGCCCGACGGGGTCGGGACTCGATCCGGACGACCTTCGCCGCAAGTTGAGCGAGCGGACCCTCGCCGTCGTAACGGCGCACCTGTTCGGCTTTCCCGTAGACGTGCAGGACAGCATCCGTCTCGCCCATTCCGCGGGCGCGATGGTGATCGAGGATGCAGCCCAGGCCTTTGGAGCCACGATTCACGGGCGCCGCGCGGGCGCCAGCGCCGACGTAGGCATATTCAGCTTCGGCATGTCGAAGGTGCTGTGGAGT
Organism: Bryobacterales bacterium; assembly: GCA_027459465.1. Lineage (GTDB taxonomy): Bacteria > Acidobacteriota > Terriglobia > Bryobacterales > Bryobacteraceae > JAJYKC01. Next base: position 14,475 of record DAIDIH010000015.1, read on the forward strand.
TTCGCGGGTGGTGCAGTCTGCTCAAACAACGCGGCCTTATCCGCCCGCCTCGATGACGTCCTTGGAGAAGCTCAGACTCCCGGTTGGCGGCGCGAATGCCAGAGCGTTGCGAAGGGCGCGTTGTTGTCGCTTCTCATTCGATCTCATCATCTCGGCCCCGTGGCCGCAGTCTGGAATGGCTCCCTCCGCGGCAGGCACGACTGCGATGACTTCCCGTGTGAGCTTTGTGCGAGTTCGACTGCCGCACTCGGCCGGCATATGATTCGCCGGTTTGATGAAATCACCTCCGTCCGCCGTGGGAACGCCGGGCGTTACGCCGCGGCTCTGGCGGATTTGGATGGGGTAACCCTCCCCAAGGTGGACGCGCGCTGCGAGCCCGTATATCTTCGTTTCCCTGTGATTGTCGACGACGTCGAGACAAAGCGGCGCATCGTGCATCTGCTCCGGCGTGCTGGGATCAACGTGTCGGAGATGTACACACGGGAGTCCTATCGCGCGTTGCAGACATTCGCACACGCCGATGGCCCATGTCCAATCGCCGAGCATCTGATGGAGCGGATGCTTCACCTCCCGACCCATTGCTACGTGACGGACTCCGAGATCGCGCTGGCGATTCATGCATTTCGCGGCATCCTTCCAACTCGAGCACCGATCCGCGCGGCCGGCGCGATCAGCGGCCCGGCCGAAGTATGTGCCTCATCGGTGAAGTGAGATGAATTCCTTGCGCCCGGTCGAAAGCTATGCCGCCGAAGATACTCTAGCGCGCTCGACGCGCGCTAAACAGGTGATCTGCGGCGAAGCCTGCCGTGTTCTGGCGGGCCGCTACGCCACGAGCCTCCGCGCGATTGTACTGACCGGCAGCCTGGCGCGTGACGAAGCCACCTTCGTCCAAGCCGCGCCGGGTGTGAAGTTGTTGGGCGATGCGGATTTCTTCGTTGTGTTCCGGGACGGCTGTCCGTTGCCGCCGGCGAGCGTGACTCTTGCACTGGTGAAGGAAGCAGAAGCGAAAGTAGCGGCGGCGGGTGTTGAGGCGTCGATCAGTTTTGCCATGGTGTATGGCGGCTACTTTGAACGGCTTCCGCGACACATTTCGGCCTACGAATTGCGCTCGAACGGCCTCGTCATTTGGGGAGAGCAGGAGATTCTCTCGCTCATTCCCGATTTCGGCGCCGCCGCGGTAAGCCGGGAAGACGCCTGGCGTCTGCTGGCGAATCGCCTCATCGAACTATTTGAGTTACTGGCCGGCAAACAACACGAATCAGAAGCCTACGAGGAAATGCTCCAATACCGCGCCGCGAAGCTGTTTCTTGACATGGCGACCTCGTATCTGATTTTTGCCGGTGACTATCGCGCGACTTATCGGGGCCGTGAGGAAGCGCTTCGTCTGGCTGCCAGTTCGCAATCCACAACGCCGGCGCCGCCCTTCTCCCTCGCGGATTTCGCATGCCGCGTCAGCGAATGTACCCGCTTCAAGATGTCCGGCGAACCGATGGCGTATTCCGCAAAGGAACTCACTGACAGCGCCCTTTGCCACAGCCGGCTTTTGTGGGTCTGGGAATTGCTGCATCTGAGCCGGCGGACTGATGTGCCGGACCCGGCGGGACTGATGGCAGCGTGGATGGCCCAGCAGAGTGTACGCGCGAAAGTCCTTGGTTTGGCGTCTTTGGCGCGCCGGACGGGATGGCGTGAGCGCATGCGCCATGGCATCCGCTGGCTGCGCTTGTCGCGGAGCGCCTCTCCCCGCTATTGGGTATACCACGTAGTGGCGGAGTTGCTTTTCGGCATCAGCGAGCCGAGCCAGAACGGTGCCAACGAGACCGCCCCACCGGCCCGGGATTGGAAGCGAGCAGCACGCCTGCTTCCAGTAATCGATCTCAATGCGCGCGGTGAAGGACCGGCAACGTGGCGAGGTCTTGCGCGTGCTGTTGCGTCCAATTATCACCGCTTTTTGGAAAGTACGTCCTCATGATTCACGCGCCGTTTCTTCGACCGAACGCCGGCGCCGTCGTGGAACCCGCCCCTAAGCGGAAACCTGATGCCGCGGAAGAACGTCCGCAAGCGGCGCAAGGACATCCGCTGCAACGCAGGTGGCTTGGGACAATGAGCGGAATTTACGAACTCTCCCCAGGCGGTAGCCGCATGCGCTCCATGGAGGGCCTGAGAGGTCTAGCCGTACTTTTGGTTTACTTCGTTCACACGAACGCGCTTTTCGGTACGTACCTCCGCCGTGCGCCGCTGCTCCGTGGGCCGTCGGAGTTTCTCGGCACGATCGGAAACTCTGGCGTGGATCTGTTCTTCGTTCTAAGCGGCTTTTTGATCTATGCGGCGTTGCTTCGCCATCGCGTTGGAATCGGGTCGTTTTTGCGGCGCCGCGTGGAACGAATCTATCCCACATTTCTGGCGGTTTTCGCGCTGTATCTTCTGCTCTCCTGGCTGTTTCCGGCCAATAGCAAACTCAGCGGCCGCGGCTTCGGCAACGCGCTGTTCTATCTTTTGGAGAACTTCCTTCTGCTTCCCGGCATGCTCCGGATTCAGCCCATGATTACGGTGGCCTGGAGCCTGAGCTACGAATTCTTTTTCTATCTTGCCGCGGCGCTGCTTATTGCCGGAGCCCGGCCCTGGACGTGGAAAGCCCGCAGCCGGGTGCTTTTGATCCTCGGCATTTGGGCCGGCGAACTGCTGTACAGCTTCTCGGAACCGTCTTCGCATGTGCGGTTGTCCATGTTTTTAGTTGGCATGCTCCTCTACGAGTCTCTCGGGTCGGAGGCCTTTCGCGGCCGCCTGCATCCGTGGGGAGAGGGCGCCGCGGTAACGCTGGCCGCCGCTTCGGCGGCGTTTGTGTACTTACTGGCATCCGGATCGCGTTTGCTCGGCTTCCTCCCCGGAAGAGCTTCCGGGCGCGACCTCGTCCCGGGGATCTTCGTTTACCAGGGTCCCTACACAGCGTTGGCTCTTGGAGTCAGTATGTTCGCCGGCGCCGCGTATGTTCTGGGCGCCGGAGGCAGGTTACAAAAGGTGTTCGTCTGGACACCGCTAAGATATCTCGGCAACATGAGCTATTCCTTCTACTTGATTCACGGAGTCACGTTGCAGGGGATCGGTCTGATGGCGGACGCGGCGGTCCGCCGGGGCGCTCCCGGTACAGGCGTGTTTATCGCTGCGGTGGTGCTGGGCTTTGGAGCGGCCTGGTTCACCTCCACCGCGTTGTTTGTTTTCGTCGAAAAGCCTTTCTCATTACAACGGCCCATCCGCCGCGTCCGGCCGGAAAGCGAGGTTGTACACACATGATTGTTTCCAGCCGGAGTGTGGTCGCGGTTCGGGCCGTCAATCCTTCGACGCTCAAAGATGCAGTTAGAGACTGCCTGGCCCGTTGCGATTGGGACACTTGGTTAGGCCGTGACTCGGTGGTTGTGATCAAGCCGAATCTCTGTACGGCAGTGCCGGAAAAGGTACAGTCCTCCAATACGGACGTAGCTGTGGTGGAGGCCTTGTGCGAGGCGCTATTGACGCGGACCAGCCGGATCTACATCGGGGAGTCGGGCCATCTACGTCAGAACCCCTGGCAGGCTTTTGCCGCGTCCGGGTACGTCGAGATGGCGCACCGGCTCGGTGTCGAGCTGGTGAATTTCTCCGAATCGCCTACCGTGAGGGTGCCGTGCTCCCCGGCGCCGGAGATCGCGATGCCGCGGCTGCTGTTGGAGGCGGATGCCTACATTAATGTGCCGGTTTTGAAGACGCACGCGCTGACTTACTTCACGGGCGCTCTGAAGAACCAGTGGGGATGCGTCCCGGACTGCCGCGACCGGCTGCGGTTCCACAGGCAGATTAACGAGATGTTGTCCTCCTTGCAGGAAATGCTGCGGCCGAAGATGGTCCTGATCGACGCGATTGTCGGGATGGAGGGCCGTGGGCCGGTAAATGGCGAACCGCGGCGGCTCGATGCGATTCTGGCGAGCACGGACGCGGTGGCGATCGACACTACCGCGATGCGCCTGGTGGGGCTTGATCCGCGAAAGTCGAGGCACGTGATGCGGGCGGCGGAACGAGGACTCGGGCGCACCGCGGCCTCCGAAATCGCCGTCGAGGGCGATTTCGACCGGCTCAAGACGAACTTCACGCCCCCACCGCGCGACATCGCGAACCGCGCGATGTTCTACGCCACCCAGTACGACTGGTTTGTGAAGTATGTGCTCGCCAATGATGCGCTGTATTTCCCAATTCGAAACGTAGTCCAACTTATGCGTAAGGCGAAGCTGGTCGCGCGGTGACTGCGATGGATCTGTTTCAACCGATTCGCGCGAACGAAGCCTCCAAGCAAAACCGGTGTGGTGTCCAGCTTCTGGTCAGCGTCGTCATACTCTATTACAAACGCCGCGAGATCATCGAACAGACGCTTCGCTCGGTGTTGAATCAGGATTATGAAAACCTCGAAGTCATCCTCGTGGATAACCATTCGGAGGATGACGTGGCGGAAGTCGTATCCCGGCTAGGTGGCGGAATCCGGCTACTCACGATGCCTGGAAATGCCGGAGCGTGTGCGGGAAGAAATGCGGGTATTCGAGCGGCCAGCGGGGACATCATTGTGTTTGTCGATGACGACGTATGCTTCTCGAGCGAAAGGGAAGTGGCGCGGGTGGTAAACACGTTCGAAGAACGGCAAGACATGCATGTGTTGGCGCTACAGGTTTGTGATCCACACACCGGGAAGGTGCGCGTGAGAGAGTGGTGCCATACTCGCCCGTACGACGCGTACGCGGAGGAGGAGTTCGAGACCGTGTGGTTTGGCGAGGGCGCCTCAGCCTTCCGGCGCGAGGTCTTCGACACCTGCGGGCTGTATTACGAGCCGCTTTACTACGGCGCAGAAGGCCATGACATGGTGGTCCGCGTCCTGGACCGGGGCTTCCGGATCCTCCACACGCCGGGAATTCGTGTGCTTCATTGGGCGTCGGAGAGCGGGCGCAGCCTGGACCGCCAATATTACTACTTCACAAGAAATTTCATCTGGATGGCGTGCAAGGACTACCGCTTGTGGGACGGAGTCCTGTTTCTGGCGCCGAAGCTCCTGATGATGGCCTATTTCGCGGCGCGGACCTCGACGTATCGGCCAGTTTTGCGCGGTATGAGGGATGGTTTTCGCGGGCTTCCCGCGGCTTGGCGCGACCGCACTCCGATCAGCCGCAGCACGCTCTCATTCCTCGCGGAGCAGGAGAAGTGGCGGCCCAACGTGTTCGTCCGCTTCGCGCGCCACCGCGCGCAGCCGCAGATCTGACGGTCGATTCAGGGAATACGAAGAATGTTCTTCTTTTATTGGATGATCGCGATCATGCCGCTCGACCAGCACTGGTTGTGGGGCCACGCGATCGTGGGTGACTTTACGGTGATCAAGGCGCTGGGCCTTCTCTGTTTCCTCATTGCATTGTTAAGGTTGATGGTCGGTCATTCTTCGCCGAAGTTCCTGCTGACGTCCCAGGCCCGTTGGTTTCTGCTGTTTGTGCTATTCCAGTGCTCATCCTACATAGTCCACTTTGGCGGCCTGGCGAATTCGGGAGGCGCTTACTCGCACGTATTTTCGATCGTCACGCTATTTTTTACCGTTTTAGTCCTCGTGGATGCCCGACAAAAGCTTAACTGGAGCCTCTTAGTGGCCATCGGAGCGTGTGGTTACGTTTCGCTGTATGCGATCCGGCAACAGCAGGCATACGGGGCCGGCACTCGGCCGGGCGGTATGTTCGGCGATGCGAACGAATACGCTTTGGTGGTCGGTATGTGGCTGCCCCTCGCCTTCCTGTGGGCCTTCAGCAAAAGGCCAAAGTGGGAGAGAATCTTTTGCTTCGGGTGTTTTGGGCTGGTGTTACTCGGGACCACGTTCGCCGCGTCGCGTGGTGGGTTTCTCGGCCTTGTGGCTTCGTTCACCTACTTGATCTGGCACTCTGGCCATCGTGTCCGGAACCTCGCACTCGTCGGCGGTCTGTTGGTGCCGCTTCTTCTGCTGACGCCGTCCTCGCCTCTGCGCCGGCTTCAAGATCCTGGTTACGGCGACAAGTTGGCTGAGCAGGCCCGCCTTATAACCTGGAAAGCCGGCCTCCGGATGGTGCGGGCCCATCCCCTTGCTGGTGTGGGGCTGGAGAACTTTAAGGCGGTCGTCGTGCAGTATGAGGACCCGAATGCGATTGTGATCAGCCTGTGCCACAACACGTATATCGAGATCGCCGCCGAACTCGGGCCGCTGGCGCTGGTTCCCTTCCTGGGCATTCTTGTGGCCGCCTTTCTGTCTCTCATGCGGGTGCGGCGGCGGTTTGCGGCGAGCCGGCTCGCGCATGAGGCCATGGTCTGCCTAGGGATGGAGGCTGGGATCCTTGCGTTTGCCGTCAGCGCGTTTTTTGTCAGCGCCTGGTGGGAGAAGCTCGTCTGGCTCAACATTTTTCTGACAATGTGCGTGGTTGCGTTAAGCAGGCGCGCAATTTCTGCAGCCGAGCGCCGCCGCCAACCAAGTTTGCGGGGGCGCGGCGTCGAGTGTTATTCCGGATCAGTAGAAGTGGAGGGCGTGCTTGGGGCGAGGTAACCAAGGCGGGGGGAATTCGGTGCTTGTGGTAGGACAGGCCTGCGGTGAGGCGTCGAGTGGCGCGTCTTCTCGTTCGCATAGCGTCGGCAGCCGGTTGATCCAGAATTCGGCGGCCAATTTTTGCGGCCAAGCCCTGATCGTGGGGCTTACGTTCCTGGCCACGCCTTACATCACCCGGAAGCTCGGTCCGAGCGGGTATGGCGCACTGAGTCTCCTAATGGCGTACTTGTTTTCTTTTAGCCTGCTCAACCTCGGTATGAATGCGAGTTTGGTTAAGTTTCTGGCCGAGATTATTCCCGAGGGCCGATGGCATGATCTGCAGGGATATTTCAGCACGTCCTTCGCCGCCCTCGCCACGGTAGGATTGGTTGCCGGGGCGGCCGTCTGGAGTTTGGCCGGCGTGATTGTGAAACGCTGCTTCACCGCCAGCGGGGGGCTGGAATCGTCCGCCGTGATGGCGCTGCGGATTGCCAGCATCGCATTTGTCCTCCAGTTTTTGTGCCAGGTGCTTTCAGCCGTACCGGCCGCCGCTCAGCGATTCGAGGTGCTGAGCCTGATCCGCGCCGGTTCTGAATCGTTACGGATTCTCGGTACCGTTGCCCTACTCTGGCTCGGACGGGGATTGCCGGCCCTCATGGGCATGGTCGTATTTGCGGTAGGTGTTTCCGCGCTGGCTTATGCGGTGGCGGCGAAGAAGCTGATGCCAAATCTCCGGCTTGCGCCTGGATGGTCTAAGCCGCACTTACGCTCCCTTCTCGGACATTCGAAATTTGTGGTCGTCGTGAACGCCAGCAACCAACTTGTCGGAACCGCCGATAGTTTTCTCATCGGCTTCTTTCTTCCTGTGGCTAATGTTGCTTATTATGGAATCGCCTACGCCCTCGCCCAGCGGCTGTGGGTATTTTTGGCGAACATCGTTTCGGTCGTGTTTCCAGCGGCCAGCGCCTTTTCCGGCGCAAGCGACCAACGGCGGTTTAAGGAGCTATACCTTCGAGGCATGAAGGTCACCGCGATGGCCGGCGCGTTCCCGTCCCTGGCCCTCTGCATCTACGGAAATCCGTTTCTTCGCTTCTGGTTGGGTCCGGATTACGCCCAAAAAGGCGCACCCGTGCTCACCCTGGTCACTCTGGGCTTTTTGCTGAACTCGTTTAGCTTCGTTGCGTATCAGGTGTTGCAGAGTACCCATCGCGTGAACTTCGCCGCCCGGGCATCGTTGATTTATAGCCTGCTCAATCTGACGGCATTTCTCGTGTTGATTCCGCGGTTCGGCATCCTTGGCGCCGCTGGTGGATTCCTCATCTCCCAGGCGCTTTTCGTGCCTTGGTTTGTTCACCGGACGAATGCGATGCTGGGAGTCCGCTGGGGCGAACTGCTTGTGTCATCGTATCTCGGTTCTTTCGCCAGCGCCGGCGTGGCGGGCTTGGTTTGCCTGACGTTGCTGAGATTGCTTCACTCACTCGTTTCTCTGGCGGCGGCCGTGGGTGTTGGCGCCACGGTCTACATGACGCTCTCCGCTGTGCTGGTCCTTGACCAGCGCGATCGCGACGCCGCGCGTCTTCTGCTTCGCCGTTGGTCAACGGCGATCCGTCCCGCGGCGTGGGCCGCCCGGAGTTAGCTTATGGGATTCACACGTACCTCAACATCGCCGGTTTCGGAGGGGGGTAACGAGGCAGCGCGTTTATCGCTTGCCGTCGTCATTCCGACGAGGAACCGCCCCGACGATCTGGAAGTGACGGTCAAGTCCGTCTTGAGCCAGACCGTTCTGCCGGAGCGGCTCATCGTCGTTGACCAGAGCGATTCGAGCGAGAGCCGATCGAGAGTGTCGGCTTGTATTCGGGGCCGCGCGGAATCCGGCTGTCTCGTTCCGGACTTGATCTACATTCTCGATCCTGCGATCCCGGGTCTAACGGCAGCGCGGAACCGGGCGCTCGGGCAGGTAGCGGAGGAGATCGTGCTCTTCCTCGACGACGACGTGATCCTGGAGCCGAACTTTGTCGAGGAAATCCTTGCCGTGTACGAAGAACATCCCGAGGCCTGTGGAGTGGGTGGAATCATCACGAACTACGCGCCCCCCTCGCTCCCCTTCCGATGCTGGACCCGGCTGTTCGTGCTGCCTCCCTTTTGGGACGACCGCCAGCCGGTCTACTGGAGGGCCCGGCGGCTACAGGGCGCGGGGCCGGTGCGCGTCACTCGGCTTGGCGGCGGGCTGATGAGCTTTCGTCTCGCTGAAATCGCAGGCATGAAGTTCGATGAGGGCCTAACGGGGGCGTGCGATGGAGAAGATGTCGAGTTTTGCGCACGGTTCAAGCCAAGCTCGACTCTGCTGATCTCGCCGCGGGCCCGGCTCGTTCATAAGCAGACACCGGTGGCCCGCTCCACCGGCCACTGGCTCGAGCGCCACGCGCGCACGTTTTCCTATCTCTACCGGAGAAATTGGAGTGTGCAGGTTCATCACCGGCTCGCATACTCCTGGCTCAGAGTCGGATATGGTCTCGCCGCGGCGATGGCTTCCGCCCGACAGCTTTCTCTCCGGCCATGGCGAGAGACCTCTGCAGCGCTGCAAAACCCGACGTTCGGGCTACAAAAAGCGTCGCATCCTGGCTCAACGCGACGTTGATCATGTCATGAGGGAGACGATGCCTTGAGCTTTCCAAACGTGATTTCCTTCTGGGGTGAGCGCCTTCGCTACTCGTTTACCGAGCGTGGCTTTGCCGGGACGATGCGGTTCGCCATGCGGCGTCTCTGGCGGGCTTTTTCCCCGTCCGCTTGGTCGGAACGTCGATTTGACTCCTCCTTTAGCGTTACCACCTCGGGACGGATCGGCCAATACGATCTGAAGGTGGAGGAGCCGGCCCTGCTCGCTCATGCTGTGGAGTATAGGCCCACTCCGGTTGGCGACTTCGTTGACATTCTGCGCGGCCTGAAATTGGACTTCGACGGCTGGACATTTGTAGATCTCGGCGCTGGCAAAGGACGGGCCCTCCTACTTGCTTCTTTGTTTCCCTTCGCGGAAGTAGTCGGAGTGGAGTTCGCCGCAGACCTTGTCGAGGAGGCCCGTAGGAACATAGCGACATACCGGAACCCACGTCAGATGTGCAGGAATCTGCGCGTGGTATGTCAGGACGCTGCAGTGTGCTCTCTCCCGGCCGGCAACGTTCTCGTGTATTTGAACAACCCGTTCCGCGGCCCTGTGATGCAGCGGGTCGTGGCGAATATTGACGCTTCGATTCGAGGGTCCTCAAGGGACCTGTACGTGGTCTACTGGAATCCCTTCTGCTCGGTTGCTTTCGATGCGTGTCCCTCTCTCGAAGTCGTGCGAGCGGGCGCTTCGTATGTCGTGTACCGGTGTGCGAGAGAGTTTCGGTATACCGGCTAGTCGGTTCTGCCAGTTGAGCTGGAACCCGGAACATGGAAGAGGATGATTCGTCAAACTGGCCGCCGGGGCATAAAGGAGCGAGATATATGAAGTCACTGCTAGGCCGCGCTATCAACTCTTTCGGGCTGCGCTCGATCGAATTTCGAGGTAGCCGGAAAGATACGCAGCCCGTTCTTGGAAGTTATGCCCCGCTCTCAGAGGTCTTTTGTGTGGGCAGACGGGAAAATTACTTCATCCACGATGGCTACCATCACCGGGACGCCATCCGCTACTTCGACGACACGTCCTCAAAGGTCGGAGAGTGGCAGGTTGAAGTTTACCAATTTGCGCGCGAGATTGCTGATCGGGATGCTCTCACACGCGTCTGTGATGTCGGCTGCGGGTCCGCCAGGAAGCTCCTGCGGTACTTTACGGACCTGACGACCGTCGGTGTAGACGTAGCAGAAACTTGCACATGGCTGAGGCGCCGCCATCCAGATCGCTTGTGGATCGAGGCGGGCGCCAACGCCCGGCCGCCCTTCCCGGTGGACTTAGTGATTTGTGCCGACGTAATCGAGCACGTGCTTGATCCGGACGCACTTCTTTCGTATATCGCCGACCTGAGCCCGCGTCAGGTAGTGATTTCCACTCCGGAGCGAAACCTGCTTCGGCGCGGCACTCACAACGGCCCACCCTCGAATCCCAGCCATGTCCGGGAGTGGAATTTCACAGAGTGGGAGGCCTACTTGCGGGCATTCTTTGATGTAAGGGAACACTTTATCTCCAACGCCGGACAGGCGACGCAATGTGCACTTTGTGCACCGAGGTCCGGCCCCAGATCGTAGCGAAGTGTCGGGCCGGCAGATCGGTGGCCTCCCGGCCGGCGCCAGCGTCCTCGTTCTGGTCTGCCGTGTCTTATGGGAGCGATCCGTTTACAAGGCCAACCCACCATAGGGAGTTCCCCTGTTTCACTACGTCGACCGCGTCTCCATACCCCTTTTGCTCTCCGCCGGTGCTGAATCCCCATGGATCCGTCCTCGCGGTTACCGACGCAGACTTCCCGTCATAGGCGTTGTCGCTCAGAGACACAAGCCCCCAGTCGAGCTTCTCGTTCCAGTAATCCGTCAGCCCCCACCAGGCGATGCCAAGCCATTGGTAAGTCCCGTTGTAGCTTGGCGTGGTCAGCATAGTGTTCACCATGCTCTCATACATCTGTCCGCGCTGCGCTTGTGTACTGGCGCCATCAACGTAGCCCGACGGGTAAAGGTAAAGTGAAGAGTCCGGATTTGACTGAAGGCCCATGAAATTGATGACCGGCTTATCGCCGAGGTACTGTGTCAGGTAGGCGTATATGGCGCTTGAAGTGGCCGCATCGGGCTGCCCCGCGAACCATGTCGTGAACGCAACGTCGACGTACTGGCCCGCGGCTGACAGGATCTGTTTCCTGGCTGGTACTCCCCAGTCACCGATCGTATCAGCACCGAGGTAGAGAAGATTCGGTGCGTATTTCTTCAGCGAACTGCGGCAGGAGCCGAAATACTGCGCCGCGAATTGGGTAAGCCACGAATCAAGGTCAGCCGCCGCGTTCGCGTTGGCGTTCGGAACGGGATTGTCAACGCCGTCACACGAGAGCGCAGGACTGAGGCAATACGGATTATTCCCGAGCCATGCGGTATGACGCCCGTCTTCGTCCATCAGCCCGGTTCCGTACATCCAGCCGTCGGCGGAGTAGTCGACTGTCACCTGGGAACCTGCTGGCGGCGGCGTCGCGAAGGTCACCGTGAGTTGCCCGTTAGCATAGTTGATACTACTTGCCGATGACGGCACCGGGGCGCCACCTGTTACCAGTCCGCTGGTCGGCTCTACCCAATTTTGGCCAAAGGGAATGTTGCTTGCCTGAAGTGTCTCGGCGCCATTTTGCCAAGTACCAAGAGGACCGCACCAGGACACGCCCGGCGAGGATTGGTTTTCACAGGAGACGTAAATGTCCCAACCTGTAGCGTTCGCCACCGGCGCCGGCGGTGCGACGACGATCTGTCCATTCGGGGTCTGGTTCGTCCCTCCCACCTCACGGCTTGGCGTGGAAGTGTACCCGGGCTGCATGTGGTACGCGATCTTTACCCAATAGCTGGCAGGCGGAAGGCTGCAATTCGAACACGTCTGCCACGCAAAGTCCGTCAGCCACGGCTGCGGTCCGCTTGCGATCACCCCTCCTGACGTGGAGCCCAATGAACCCACGTTCGGCCCTGAGATCCTGCACGAGGTGTTCCACCACGGGCAGTCTCCACCCACCGGCGAGCCGGATATTCGAAGCAGAACGGATTCGGGCGACACTGGTGTCTGCGCAAGCGCGTGGCTGAACTGCGCCGTCGTTCCGTCGCCGGTCCCGATCAACTCGCCACTTACAATAGTGCCCGATGAGTCGAAAGTCGTGTAGTTGGATCCCCATGCTTGATTCAGTGAGGATATGTTACCTGCATACTTCTGGTAAAGGAAGTCCCGCAAACTGCAGGGAGTGACTGAAGAGCAAGTCGCGGGCGGAGACGCCATCGCCACCTTCGAGTACACTTTAGTATCCGGATAGAGCTCTGCCACACCCCTGCTGGATGGATCGGGGTTATAGGTCTGTTGAGGGGAAGAAATCAAAGTCAGATAGCCGGAATGCGCATTTGTGTGTCCTGCCGGAATCGTGTGAAAATCCGGCCCGGCTCCCATCCCCCAGAACCAATCAGTATCGTCAAGGAACAGGCCGATCACCCAGTTCGAAGTCAGGAACGGCTTAATTCCCGGGTCGTTGGCGAAATAGCTGTTCATCCACTGCGTGAAGTCGGGATCAAAAAAGTCCATCATGGCTGCGCGCCAGCCGGTGTAGTTTGTATTCAAGCCAAAGGTGATGTTCTTGGTGGGGTTCGGCGCATAATTTGAGAGATTCACCCCGGCATACGGGCTTACCACTATCGTTTGTGTCATCGGCATCATAACAGGCTGCTGGCCGTTAGGCCAGCCATCGCAACCCGGGCAGGTCATGATTGGATACATGTAGCCGGACGAAAGCTCGCCAACGGCGTCGAAGCCCCAAAGCTGCAGCCGCCGGTTTTGTTGCGGCCCAAAATGGATGTTAAGGTCGCCGTACTTCGCGGTCGCGATCGTGTCATAAGTGCTGCACATCCCTGTGGCCGGGTCGCAGCCATTCCCCGCATTGAATGCTCCGCCGAGGGCAGCATACCACATTAGATTTCCAGCGGGTGTGCAGAGCCACCAGCGATTTCCTACTTTCTGTGGGTAGAAGTAGCCGGTTGAGGGACAACTGTGCCCGACCAATCCACCATATGGGTCAAGGACTGGCTTCACCGAGAAGCTATAGGATAGCGACGTCACGGTCGAAGCCGCGTCGGTTGCCTGGATGGTGATCATGTTCGACCAACCGGCGCTGGATGGGGCGCCGGAGATCGTGCCCGCTTTCGGGTCCAACGTCAATCCCGTGGGCAACGAGCCCGAAGTTACCGCCCAGGTATACGGCGGGGCTCCGCCGCTTGCCGTCAGCGACACCGAATAGGCGGTATTTACCGCCCCGTTCGGCAAATCCGCATTCATGATCGTCAGCGAACCCCCGGAGGCCAGCGCCGCGATGTTGATTGTACAGGACTGAGTGGCGGAATTGCCGAGCACGTCGGTGGCTTTGACCACGAATGTGAATGGACCGGCGGCCGTGGGGGCGCCAGAGAGGGCACCCGCCTGGCTCAAACTCAGCCCCGCCGGCAGCGCGCCGGAGGCGACCGCCCAGGAAACCGGGGCCGCGCCCCCGCTCGACGTCAGAGTCGCGCTGTAGGCGGTTCCCACCGTGCCGCCCGGCAGCACGGCCGACGATGTGATCACCAACGCCGACGCGATGACCAGATTGATCGCGCCGGAGGCCGTTCGTCCGGCGCTGTCGGTGACCTGCACACTAAAATTGTACGATCCCGCCGCCGCCGGCGTGCCCGAAATCGCCCCCGTCGTGGTCCCCAACGATGTTCCCGCCGGCAACAGGCCGGACAAGATCGACCACGTATAAGGAGAGGCGCCGCCCGAGGCGGCGAGCGTGGCCGAGTAAGCCACGTTGAGCGTGCCCTCGGGCAGCGACGAACTGGTAACCGCGAGGGCCGGAACAACCGCGAGCGAAAGCGTGGCCGAGGCTTGCAGCCCATTCGAGTCGGTCACAAGCACCGTGAAACTTAGCGTCCCGGATGCCGCGGGCGTGCCGCTGATCACACCGGAAGATGTCAGCGATAGCCCCGGAGGCAGGCTGCCCGAGGTCAGCGTCCAGGCATATGGAGGGGTTCCTCCGGAGGCCGCCAACGCAATACTGTACGCCGTCCCCGCCGTCCCGGCGGGCAACGACGACGTCGTCACAGCGAGCGGCGCCGGAGTCCCACTGCTGGTCGCATAAATCGACAGCGTATATTTCTGGCTGCCCGTCGCACCGGCCGAGTCCGTGGCGGTGATGGTGAAGTTGGAAAAAGTCACCGCGCGAGGAATGCCGGACGGCCTCGGCGTGCCGGAGATCGTACCGCTCGACGACAGCGTCAGACCGGCGGGCAGATGCCCGGACGAAACGGCGAAACTATAGGGCGCCACCCCGCCCGAGCCCGATAGGGCCGCGGAATACGGCACGTAAAGCGTCCCGTCCGGAAGGCTGGCGGGAGCGATGAGAACCGCCCCGCTGGCCGGAAGAACTGCCTGCAAACAAAGGAATAACAAAATGAGAGGGGGATAAATCCACCGCTTCCGGGACCCGCCGGCGACCGGCGCCGGAACAAATAAAAAAGCAAAATTGCGAACGAAAGCTCCTTGAGACACAGAACACCTTTCCTTCGGATCCGCACACTTCGAGCGGCGGAGTCCGGCCTGACTTGCCGTCCCGGCCAGCCTTAGACCACAACCGGCATTACACGACGGCTGACTGTTTCATCGAACTGCTATGGGCGATGCGCCATGGGATGAACTCCCTGGATTCGCGTCAGAAAGACCGTAAAACCAGTAGTTCCATTGGGAATGCGGGGAAGCGTCACATCGCGACTACATTGCGACCTTCGAGGCAGACCCAGCGGAAAACATCCGTGCCCTTGCGCGTCATTTCTATCACAGAAGTGTAGGCGCAGCGGGGAAAGTCTCTGCAACGAAATGCACGGTAAATCGCTTAAGAGTTTTCTTGGTTTTGTTTGACATAGCGCAGATTCTTACTGAAAAATTATAACTAGGATTCCCTACGGAGTTTCTTGTATATATAAGAAAAATCCCAGCGGCCTCCCGGCGGCGCTTCCCTCGGGTAGGAAGGCGGGGCAGGCGCTCGAAACGAGGCTGGGCGCCGTTCGCCACGAACGCGGGATGCACTTCCCATGCCGTTCAGAGGAAGGCATGCCAACGAGTTTTCCACAAAAGCGCAAAGGGGATGCGTCTTCCCAATCCTTGCCCGGACGTCGAGGGTCCGGCGCCAGGCCAAGCGACCATTGTATCAATGACATGAATTGATTACCTGGCTTCGGCGGTCAATGGTATTCCGCGTGCTCCGAGGTGATAGACCGGCGGCGAGGGTTAGGAGTCCCAAGCCGGCCCCCGGCCCAGAGGGAGCAAGCAACTCTGGCGGGATGAGCAACAGGAAGAGAGGAGAAGCAGGTGGCCAAAATGCTTTGGAGGATTTTTCTTACGTGTGCCGTGCTTAGCCCGGCCGCGCTAGCGGACGTTTATAGCCTTACCCTGGACGATTGCACCGGAGGCTGCGGCACGGCCCCGTTCGGGACCGTGACGGTGGTGCAGGGAAGCAATTCGAACACGGTCGATATCACCGTCGCGCTGGGGGCGAACGAATTGTTTGCCAACAGTGGCGCGGGCGCGGCGCTGGGCTTCAATATTTCAGGTTTCCCCGCGGTGACGATCGGCAACATCACCTCCGGATTCGGAGTCGGGTCGACGAACGCGCATCTTGACGGCACAGGAACTTTCGATTACACGGTCGTCTGCACAAGCTGTGGAAGTGGCACCAGCTTCCCGAATTATACCGGTCCCCTGTCGTTCACGGTCAATAGCTCGTTGGGACTGGCGCCGTCGGACTTCATTGCGAACTCGAATGGCAACTTTTTCTCCGTGGACATAGGCTCCGGTTGCACGAACATCGGCACTTCGAAAGTCAGTTGCGCGAGCACCGGGGATGTGGCGAGCACGGGCAGCACGGGCAGCGTCAGCCCCGAGCCAGACGCCGCCGTCCTTTACGGGACCGGTCTGATCGTCTTCGGGGGCTGGCTGCGGCGTAGGCGCAATCGGGCTGCGAAGAGTGTACGGCCCGCCTGAATCGGCGTCGCAAAAAGAAGGAGGTGGGGCCGAGAGGGAGCTAGCCGGCCGATTGGCGCCGCCTACGGGAGAGCGATGGAAAATTCGGGAACGGACGGCCATGTCGAATCGGAGAAAGAGAGCATCTTGCGCCGGTTCGAAACGTTGATGATGGAATTGGCGGTGGGGTCGACCAACCGGACTTCGTTCACGCTCTGGGAGGTCGATCTGATCGTCGACCTTGAGGCTTGCCGCCAGGCACGTGTTTTTTCGTGGAGACGGCTGCGAGCCTACCAAAGGGCCGTTGAAAAGCAGGTTCGGAAGACAGGCGCCCCTCCAGCCCGCCTGTCCGACTTTGTGGCGGTTTGGAAGAGCCGGGGACGAAGAAAAAAAACGGCGTCGGGCTAAGTGGCTTCTTTACCGCAGGAAGCGTTGGGCACGCGTTCGAAGTGCTGCTCCCCATCGACACAGGACTAAGGTAACGGTACGATGAGAGATGGCGCCCACGCCTCAACCATATTGCTGGGTGAGGCAGTTGTGGCCTCAACCTTGCGGCTTCCTGGTTCGAGCGGAGCCATTGCATGACTTGGAGTAATATGAAACGCGGAGCTTTATTCCTCGCCTTGGCCGCCTTTTGCGCGGTCTCGCTGAATGCTGGCGTGATTGCCGTGCTGAATGTCGGCACCGACGTCACGGGGCCGTATGGCGTCAGCAACATCGAGAACTACTTAAGTGGAGATTCCCGATTCAGCTCAGTCGCCGACTGGAACGTCGATACGAGCGGCGTGCCGACGGCGAGTGAGTTGGCGGGCTATGAGTCGGTCCTGGTTGTCACGGACGCCAATGATGGGACGATTACTGGCGGTGGGTTGGGTACACTGGTGGGAAACGTACTCGAAACCTATGTGAACGGCGGCGGCCGGGTGGTGATTGGGGCGTTTGGCGGGGACGCAAGCATTGGGATCGACGGCGGAATTCTCACGCTCGCCCCCTACGCGCCCGTCACCGGCGCGAACGCCGGGAACGGAACCGCGGGAGACCTCAATTTCAGCACGGCGGATCTATCCAACTTCGTCTTCAACGGCGTCAGCAGTTTCACCGCGAGCTACGACAGCAATACGACGTTGACGCCAAATGGCATTGCTTTGGCTTACTACATGTCGGGAGATCTGGCGGTCGCTACGAACTCGAATTACTCGGTAATGCTGGTCAACGCGGACCCCAACGTGGCGGCGGATCTGTCGAACGGAACGAATTTTGGGCTCGTGTTCGCAAACGCGCTGGCAGGCCCCACGCCGGAGCCGGGAACTTTTGGGCTGATGGGGCTTGCCCTCGCCGCTCTTGGCCTGTTGGGCCGGCGCCGCTTCCACCGGTGACGGAAGGCCGTCAGGAGCTGGCGGCCATCCGATTCAGGACCATTACCTTCGCGCCCCCACGGGTGGGCGAGGCCGGCTGCGGATCGGCTGCGACGCGGTCCAACCCGTACTGCCGGAGCTTGTAGAGCAGAGCCTTGTAACTGATCCCGAGAAGGACGGCTGCCTGCTTCCGGTTCCAATGCGTTTTGTTGAGCGCGTCTTCAATCGCTTCCGTCTCAGCCTCCGCTTTCAAGCCGCGAACCAGTCCTTTGAGATCATCGTCCCGGCCAAAGCAAGCCTTTCCCGCCGGGGCCGGGGTTCGGGATCCTGTTTGACGGGCCTGAAAGGACGCTGCGTCAATATCCTCCATCGCCTGCTCCTCATCGCGGAGAATGACGAAGCGCCGCACGAAGTTTTCGAGTTCCCGGACATTGCCGGGCCAGTCGTAGCTCAGGCACCAGTCGATTAACCCGGGAGAAAATTCGATCGAATCGAGCCCGTATTCCCTCGAAAACCGGAGCATCTTTTCTTGCAGGAGAACGGGGATATCCTCCGGACGTTCGCGGAGTGGAGGCAGATGAAACACGAAGGCGCTCAGGCGGTAGTACAAATCCTCCCGAAAATTCTGCGAAGCCATCGCCCGCGTGACATCGACGTTGGTCGCGGCCACGATCCGCACGTTCACCTTTTTTCTCACGCGGCCTCCGAGCCGGGAAAATTCTCCGTCCTGGAGGACGTGCAGCAGCTTCGCCTGAAGCGCCGGGGCCATCTCGGCTACTTCATCGAGCATGAGGGTTCCGCGATCACACAACTCGAATTGGCCTGGCTTGGCGCGGTTGGCTCCCGTGAAAGCGCCCGGCTCGTAGCCGAACAACTCGCTCTCCAGAAGTTCGCCCGGAAGCGCCGCGCAATTTACTTTCAAAAAAGGCTGCCGGGCCCGCGGGGACATTTCGTGGATTCGCCGCGCTACGACCTCTTTCCCTGTTCCGCTCTCCCCGAGACACAAAACCGATACGTCGGTCCTGGCCACATGATCGATCTGCTCGTAAATCCGTCTCATTGCGGCGTTTCGCGCCACAAAACACGGATTACTGCGTTGCTCCTCCACATGCTGCATCATCATTTGGTCCTAGCCACACCCGAAAAATGGTAATACCCTGGCGAATCACTCTGGCTCCGCACGGAAATCACGCTCACGACGTGGTCAAGCTTGGCCCGCGCTCCATGCCTGCAGAGTGTGGCGCATTGTAGTGCCCTTCTCAAACCGTCGATTGTAACTGCCTTGTAGTGAATCGAAACTAACATGGGAACCTCTTAAAAGCAAGAACCGGTATTCCCAGTACGAATGATCCTGCGATCCTAAAGGAAGCCTTAGAACTGCCTCCTCAATGGCCGATTGACCCCTACGGCAACTTCCACTAAAGCGCAACCGGCTTTCGCTTCCGTCTCCTGTCATCCCGTTCCCCGAAGAGGGAACGATCCTCTATCATATTGATAAAAGAACACTTTCTGGACAACGAATTCCGCGGGTGATTTGGCCGTGGACGTGCTTTACTAACGTCGATCTTGGCGTGTCGAGTCAACACGCCGATCAACGGTCAGGAGGATAGATTTCATGGTCAGAAAAGCAGTTCTGTTTTCGGGCGCCGCACTTGCTGCGCTCGCGTTCGCAACTACACCCCTCATGGCGGACCAACTCACGCTGGGCGGCGATGGGCAGGCCACGTTCACGGGCACGGGAAGCAACACCGGAGACGTGATCACCATCGTTACGTCAGGCACGTCGGGTGGCTGCCCAGCGGGCGACACCTGCATTGGTTCGATTAACAGCGGCGGGTTCGAGTCACCTACGGGAACGAACATATTTGGCGGGGCATCGTGGAGTTTCTCGGTACCGCAGTCGGCGCCCCTGTTGTCCCTGCTGGCGCCATCAAGCCCCGGCGTTTACAACGTGGATCAGAATGGCGGGCAGACGGCCACCTTTAACTTCTCCGGAAACGGCGACACGGTGAGCGGGACGATTGACTGGACTTCGCTCACGCAGAGCTCGACGACGCAGGCGGCCACGATCTCGGGCACGCTGATTGTAAGCTCCGTTAGTGGGGGGGGAACCGATGGGACGACGTTCGCCAAGGATTTTCCGCTCGGTGATACGCTCGGCGTCGACTACACATTCAATATGGGGAGCTCGCTCTCAGGCCTCCTAGGAAACAAACTTAGTGTAACCGGTACCGCCTCCAGTGGCGAGGTGCCCGGTGCGCCCGAGCCGACGACGCTGGTTCTTTATGGCGCCGGCATGCTCGTGGTCGGTTCCTACTTCCGGAAGCGCCGTCAAGCATCCTAGGGGCTGTTGGTCCTGGCTTGCCTTTGGGGGGACGCGGAGCCCGGCCATGGCGCCGCCCCCGGTCAGTGCCTCGATTGACTTGCGGCACGCTTGGTTGTCCTCCCCGGGCGCTTCGGACGTCCCTTCAGTCATGGGGAGCCAGGATCTTAGCAAGGAATAAGTGAGCGCAGTAAGTAGCGCCGGGCTGGACTGACTGCTTCGTTAGGTTGTGCGAACAGTCAAGCCGGCCCGGCGTTTTTGTGCCTGTGCTTCGCCTTGCTTCCCGGCTTGAAATTTCCAGGGGACCGGAAAGTCTCATCCAAGTTGACGCAAGACTTTGCGCATTTCCTCCAGCAGAATCGCGAATCGTTCCATCTAAAGGGAGGATTGGTTTTTTTCTCAATCGGTTACAGACCATGCAGGGAACGGAACTCCGAATGCAATTCAATTGCGCACGGCTGTGAATCCAGAGAGCATGCTGCTACGAGGTGATTGCGCGGAAGCAACCGCGGCCCCAGGGCGAGGACGCGTGCATCCCTCGACATCGCCGACTCTGGCAACCCTGTTCGCCAGCCCGCCTCGGGGGCCGAACTTCTGGCTCGTAGTCATATTGGCTGTCGCGACCGGGGCGCTTTACGCTCCCGTGCTCGTCCGGCTCTCCCAGGACTGGTGGAGCGACCCGGACTACGGTCACGGCATGCTCGTTCCCATCTTTAGCGGCTACCTGATCTGGCGCGGCATCCGCTCTTACGGCTCACTCCCCTGGCGTCCCGCGCGGCTCGGACTTTTCGTGATCTTCGCTGCCCTGGGGCTACTCGCCGCGGGCCTCTTTGGCGCCGAGCTGTTCCTGAGCCGCGTTTCGTTTCTCGTCCTCGTAGCCGGGATCGTGCTCGCCCTCGCGGGCCGGCCCTTGCTTTCGGCCATCCGTTTCCCTCTCCTGTATTTGCTGTTCATGATTCCACTGCCGCGAATCATTTACAACCAAATCACGTTCCCCTTGCAGTTACTTACTTCCCGTCTTGCGGCGGACTGCCTTCGCCTGGCGGGGATTGCGGTCCTTCGCGAGGGAAACCTTGTGTTTGTGCCTCACTACAGCCTGGAGGTGGCGCAGGCTTGCAGCGGAATCCGTTCCCTCATGTCTTTGGTCGCTCTGGCGGTCGCCTATGGGTACTTCGCCGAGACACGCGTTTGGGTTCGAATCGCCCTGGCTGCTTTTATGGTGCCGGTGGCGATCTTTTGCAACGGTCTGCGCGTGTTCGGGGCAGGGTTCCTCGGCAATTCGTTCGGGCCCGAATTGGCGGAAGGTTTCTTTCACGCGTTTTCCGGATGGCTCATCTTCCTTAGCGCCGCGTTCGTCATGTTCGCTATGCACGGCGCCTTCGCAACCGCGATGAAGAAGTCGAGGTCTCGAAACAATGGCTGAACGCAAGTTCCGGCAGAACGCGGCGGCAGCGATGGCCTTCCTTCTGGCCTTCGCCTTCATGCTAAGGCTCTTCGCCAGAACAACGCCTGTTTTGACCCAGGAACATTTGTCGCAGTTGCCCCTCAGGCTCGGGCCCTGGCGTGGCCAAGACACACCGATCGAGGCCCGAATCGTCGCTGCGATCGGAGTCGACTCATATCTGAATCGGGTCTACGTCGACCCTGCCGGCCAACCGGTGGAACTCTATATCGCTTTCTACGCCAATCAAAGGACCGACAAGTGGGTACATTCGCCGAAGGATTGTATCCCGGGAACCGGATGGGAGCCGGTCCGTGCCGGAACGGCCGGGGTCGACGTGCCGGGACGCGGTCTCGTGGTGGTAAACCGGTACGTGATCGAGAAGGGTCTCGATCACCGCCTGGTTTTTTATTGGTACCAGGGGCGCGGACGCGTGATGGCGAGCGAGTATGCCGCGAAATTCTGGTTGGCGGCCGACGCCATGCGGTGGAACCGCACCGACGAGTCTCTCGTGCGCGTTATCACGCCGATGGCGGACGGAGAATCCGCGGCCGGCGGACGCCTGCGCGCCTTCTTGCGCACTATGTTTCCTCAACTGGATCGAGTGATTCCGGGATGAGCCCAAGTTTCCGACGGGAGGAATGAACGTGAAACGAATCGTCACAGGATTTTTGGCACGAGGCCTCGCAGCCCTCTTGGCCTGCCTTCTTCTTAGTAACTGCAATATCGACCCCCAGAAGGCCAAACAGGCTTATCTCGATAGCGGCCGCCGCTACATGAAAAAGCACGACTACCAGGCGGCGGCGATCCAATTCAAGAATGCTCTCAAATTCGATCCCCGCCTCGTCGAAGCGTTTTACCAGTTAGGCTTGGCCAACGAAGCGCTGCAAAACTGGCAGGACGCCTACAAGAACTATAACCAGGCCGTTGAGCTCTCGCCTACCCGCGTGGACGTGCGCCTGAAACTCGCTCAAATCGAAATCATGGCGCGGCAGTATACCCAAGCGCAGGATGTCCTGTCTTCCGTTCTGAAGTTGGACGCCAATAACGCCTTCGCCTACGAGCTTCTCGGCACCTGCAAGCTCGCGCAAAAACAGCCCGAGGCCGCTCGCGACGCACTCGCGCGCGCCGTGGCCCTGTCGCCAAACAACCCTTCGGCCGTCACCAATCTCGGCCTCGTCGAAATTACGATGCGACAGTTTCCCAAGGCGGAAGAACATCTCAAGGACGCCGTGAAACTCAACCCACACGACCCCAGCGCGTACTCGAACCTGGCCAACCTCTATCAGCTCTTGCATGAGCCGGCACAGGAGATCGACGCCTTCGAGCGCGGCATACAACAGAATCCCGATGCCGACCGCCTCTATCTGTCGTTGGCGGCGATGCTTGACGCGCAGGGCAAGAACCCGGATGCCAAGAACATTCTGAACCGTCTCGCGGCCAGGAAACCCAATTCCAGCTCGGCAAGTATCGCCATCGGCGATTACTACCTTTCGCGAAACGACATGCCGGACGCCGTGGCGCAATACCAGCACGCCATGCAACTGGCCCCCGAGGATGTCACCGCCATGAACAAGATGGTCGTCTGGGACCTCGAAAACGGGAAGATCAAAGACGCCGACACGCTGAACACGCGCGTCCTCCGCAAACGGCCCGGGGATCCCGATGCGCGCCTCGCCCGAGGGCAGATCCTGCTTCAGGAAGGCAAGCTTCAAGAGGCGATCTTACTATTGCGCAAAGAAATCACCGAGGAACGGGATGCCCCGCTTCCTCATCACCTGCTCGCCATGGCTCTGTGGCAGCAACAGAACGTGGCCGACGCCAAGAGCGAATTCCAGACCGCCCTGCGCTTCGATCCCGCCTATCTTCCCTCCGAACGCGGCCTGACCGAGTTGCTCCTCTCGACGGGCGACCTCGGTCCCGCAGAAGAGATTGGAGTGCGAATGGTTCAGCAGCACCCAAACGATTTTACCGGACGGATGCTGATGAGTACGATCTTCCTTCGACAGGGTAACGCCACCGCCGCTCGGGCCAATGCCCTGGCCGCCAGGAACATTGCCCCCAAAGATCCAGGTCCCGTCGTGGATCTTGCCCTCGCCGACGCCATTGAGAAAAAGTGGGCCCAGGCGGAGTCCGAGTTTACCGCCGCCCTCAGCGAAGATCCGCACTCTCTGCCGGCGCTCACCCAATTTTCCGGCTATTGGATGCAGCGGGGCCAACCCGGCCGCGCTATCGCCCTCGTCAAACAATTTCTCGCTTCCTACCCGGCCGACGCGCAAGGCCATGCGCTGCTCGGCTCGCTCGCCCTTGCCGCCAAACAGAACGAACTTGCCGCCGCCGAACTCGAGCAAGCATGCAAATTGGACCCCAAGCTCGTCCAACCCCATGTGCTGCTCGGCCAACTCTATCAGCGCCAAAACCAGCTAGGCCCGGCGATCCAGCAATACGAAGCCGCACTGGCGCAGCAAGCCCACTCCGCCTATCTCGAGACTGCCGTCGCCAATCTTTACTCCGATCTCGGGAAGGCCGGCTTGGCGAAGCGCCACTATCAAGCCGCCCTCGCCATCGACCCGAACTACGGCCCTGCCGCCGGCAACTTAGCTTGGCTGGAAGCCCAGAACGGCGAGAACCTCGACGTGGCGCTCGGGTTGGCGGAGAAAGCGAAGCAGGTGTTGCCGGACCCCGCGCCGATCACCGATACACTCGCCTGGATTCAGTATAAAAAGGGAGTCTACTCGAGCGCCGTTCCTCTTTTCGAAGAATGCGTAAAGAAAGCGCCTTCCTCGCCCGTCTACCACTACCACTTAGGCCTGGCGCTGCTGGCCAGTGGCCAAAAAGGAGAAGGAAGGGCGCAACTGGAAGCAGCGCTTCGACTCAACCTCTCCGGGGACGACGCCAAGAAAGCCCGCGAGGCCCTCGGCCGGCAGAACTGATTTGGCATCCGTCACCACAGGCGCGGCGCGTGAATGCAATCGGGCTGGACTTGGTCTGAATGCGGGTGGCTTACCCATCGGAATAACCCTAAGTTCCAGTTATGCGCAGATTGCTTTCATGATTCGCGCTCCACGGGCCTTCGACAGCCCACGGGAACAACGTTCGGGATTGGCCCCAGGATTGCTTGAACCGGTGTCTGCAGTGGTGCGCAAAAGAAGCTTTCAGGAGGAGAGCCCAGCAATGCGATTTCTAGCCGGCGTACTTTTTGTTCTGTGTGGTGTCGTGATCGTCCGGGCGGACACGTTGAGCATCCAGACGTCAGGTCTGCCTTCATACCAGTACGGTGGATATTACGTCGGGCCAGCGAAGGGCACGGACAACGGTCAGGGCCCGATTGATCTGTGGTGCGACGATTTTGCTCATACTACATACGTGCCGACGACGTATTACGCCAATGTCAGTACCGTGCCGTCACCTACAGGCGCCCGTTTTACCAGCGACGGCGATTATGCCGTTGATTATGAAGAAATTGCATGGCTGATGTCGCAGTACTATTCGATGGCGACGAAGACGAATCAAAGTGTTGGGGATCTTCAGTTCGCAATCTGGCTGATTTTTGACCCAAGCGTTACGGGCCTGCAGACTTCAGGCGCTCTTGCGTGGGTAACGAAGGCCGAGAATGCCAATCTAAGCGCCTATAACTACAACACGGTCCGTATCTTCACTCCGACGAACTGTTCCGGCAGTGGCTGCGCACCCGGGAATCAGGAGTTCATGAGTGGTGTCCCGGCGACCCCGGAACCTTCAAGTATGGCCCTGGGGGCTTCTGGCGCTCTGCTCACTCTCTATTTCCTTCGCCGCCGGAAACGCTCCATTTCGCTCGCAATGCCCAACAGTACCGGCAGACGGGCGGATGTCGGCGCCTAAGTTCCGGAGATGTCCGGCTTAGCGCGCACACGTGTGGTGCTGCGGATGCCTGAAAGCGATGAACGGTGGCACGCTCAACCCGGGCCAGAAGACCCGGATGAGTTGAAGCGCATGTATTCGGTTTATGTGTGGCGGCAAATCCGGGCGCAGCGGCGCCGCCTGTCGGAGAACGTGAATTTATCCCATGAGCTGGAGTCCCGTCTAAATGCGACCGATCCGAACTCGGCCACATATAGACTGATTCGGAGGATGCGCGCCGCATTGAGGATGGACGAAGTGCGGCTACGGGACGACATCGATCACATGGTCAGCCGCTTCCACGAACTTGATTCGCAACCCCCGGACGATGGGCGAAACGAGAAGACGACGGCGGCAAAGGCATCCCACGACTGACCTGCCGGCCGCTTGGCCATCCTGTCGGCGCGAATGCACTTTGCCTGCTCTCTCGATGCCATCGATGCCTGGCGCTTCGCTTGGACTGAGGACGAAACGCCACGCCCCGGCGCGGGTTCCCGTCGAGTGCTTCAAAATGTGAGACAAGGTTCACGGGTTCTTTTTGGCTTCGGGCGGTCTTACTGCGTTGAGCTTGGCTTTGTCGGCCGGCGGGAGGGCGTCGTAAAGGGTGGTGAAGGCGGCGTTGGTCCAGCCGAAGCCGATTTGGTTGGCCAGGTAACCGAAGCGGATGCCACCGCCGAGGTTGGCGCCGCCTTCGACGACGTCGTATTTCTCGACGATGGTTCCGGTGCGGAGATACTCTTCGAGCACCATGGTGAGAAATTTCAGACTGACGCGGTCGGCGTCGGCGTTGTAGCCGTAGCGGCGGAGACCCTGGAGGGCGATCAGTTCGATCGGTGCCCAACCGTAGGGGGCGTCCCATTGCTCGCCGGTGCGCAGCGTGCTCGTCATCAGGCCGCCGCGGGCTTCGAATTTCGATAAGTTCTCCACCGTGCGTCGGGCCTGTTCCTTGGTCGCAATGCCGGCCCAGAGCGGGTAGTAAGTGGTCAAGTAAGGATAGGGGCGTAGTTTCTTTGTGACGAAGTCATAGTCGTAGAACAGGCCGTCTTTGTCGTCCCAGAGTAACTTTCGGATCCGCTCGCCGCGCACGCGGGCGCGCTCCTTCCACACACCGGCCCCGGAGCCGCGCCCGGCGATGGTGAGGATTTCGGCGGCCTGGTCTTCCATGATGTAAAGGAGCGAGTTGAGGCAGACAGGGTCGTAGTGGATGATGTCGGCGTTGAAGGGGCCGAAGCGGTTGGAGGGGTCGAAGCCGCTTTCGCGCATGGAGCGGTCGGCGGTGTAGAACAGCGGAGTGAGTTGATTCGTGCTTTTGTTGTAATACTGGCTGACGTCGTAGTCGGTGATGGTGTGCGTGCGGAAGTATTCGCGGATGATTTCGAATTCGTTCTGGCCTTTTTCGTTCAACTCGGCCGAGACGGCTTCCGGCGCGGGACCTTTGCCGGTGTCGTAGTAGCGCTCGAGGCCGGTTTCCGGGGTGAGGTGCGGGGGCGTCGTCCAGAAGCAGTAGTATTTCTCGATTTGCGGAATCGAGGCGGCGAGCCAGGCCTTGTCGCCCGTCTTGCGGTAGACGTTGAGTAACATCTCGGTGAGGAACGGCGGCTGGGAGCGGTGAATGTAGTAAGTGCGGTTGGCGTTGAGGATTTTGCCGTAATTAGCGATTTCGTAGAGGAAGTTATCGGCCATGTCCTTGGCAAGGGAGATTTCGCCGTCGCGGAGGAGGCCGAGTTGAATGAAGAAACTATCCCAGCCGTACATTTCGTTGAAGCGGCCGCCAGGGACGACGTAGGGCTTGGGGAGATAGAGCAGTCCCTGCACGTCGGGATCTTCGCCGTTGGCGGGCAGGCGGCGGAGTTCGATTTTGGCGAAGTCAGCCGGGGCCATGTCGCGCTTCACGCGGGCTTCGATGGCAGCCAGATCCTCGCCCGCCGGGACGTAGACGGGCCACTTGCCGTTGGGCAGGGGCTTGAATTTCGGATCCACCGCGGCTTTGGCGAGGTCACGGTCCGAACGTTCGAGCGTCTTCCAGTTTTGCTTGATGTAGCTTTGGATGGAGGCGACCGGCGATGAAACCGCGGGTTGGGCGATTGAGAGGACCGAGGTCAGGCACAACAGGCACAGCAGATGTTTCATCAGCATGGAAGTCCCTTTCACGGCGATGGAAACAAGGATAACTTACCCGCGCGGGGTGCGGGCATGGGAGTACTTTTGGGGCTTCGTCGAGTGATAAGATCTGCCTGATCGGCTCATGTGCGGCCGCCACCGGCCGGCAAGCCGCGATCGAAGGAGGAGCAGATGAAGATTTCCACGCCGAATGCAATCGCGGGCCTGCTTGGCGCTTTGGCACTGTGTGTGTCGCCGGCCCTGGCGCAATCTCAACAAAGCGGGTTGCAGGGGATTCCGGCGGATGCCGTCGGCGGCACGCTGCAGCGGGGCGTGCCTCTGAGCCAGTTGCCTCACCACGCCGGCCATGGCAAGCCCGGGGGCGGCGGCGTGAAGAACCTCATCGACCACGGCGGCACGATTCTTCCGACGACGACGATCTATTACATCTGGTGGGGCAACCAGAGTGCGTGGCCGAGCGACGCGCTGCCGGGCTTGGTCGCGCTGGCGACCGACCTTCAAGGTTCGAAATTTCAAAGCGACATCTTCCCGCAGTACATGAGAGTGGCCAGCAAATTGTCCTGGGCGTTCGGCACGTCGGTGTCCGACTCCAGCACGCCGCCGAGCCATGGTCCGAAGACGTCGACGATCATGAATGAAGTCACCAGTCAGATCGCGGCCCGGAATCTGCCGCTCGATGCGAACGCGATCTACGTGGTGCTGACGTCGAGCTTCCCCAGCGGGGTGAACTACTGCGCGTGGCACTCCTGGGGTTCGTACAACGGCACGGAGATTCAGTTTGCGTATATGCCGAATACGACCGGCGTTTCGGGATGCAACGACCCGGTGCTTACGTGCAACACAACAAGCGCCGGCACCGACAGCATCGCGAACGTGCTTTCGCACGAGCTCTCCGAGGCGATCACGGACCCTGACGGCACCGCGTGGTACGACTCGAGCGGGTCCGAGATCGGCGACAAATGCGCGTGGCAGTTTTCAGCTTGTGTGAAGCTGACCAAGAGCAGTTGGCAGCTTCAGGAGGAGTGGAGCAACAACATTTCCGGCTGCCTGCAGCAGTAGCGGGCCCAATCAGGCGGTTCGGGTGCGCGGAGCTCGGGGGCGGAGAAGCCAGAGCCCCAGCGCCAGTGTCGCGAGCGAGATCCACTGTGTGAGTGAGAGGCCGAATTCGAGCGGCTGCTCGTGGAAGCGGAGGAACTCGATGAGGAAGCGCGCGGTGGAGTAGAGCAGCAGGTACCAGCCGATCACTTCGCCTTCGGCGTGCGGCCGGAGGACTTTGTAGAAGAGGAACGCGAAGATGGCGGCGTTGACCGCGGATTCATAAAGCTGCGTCGGATGCAGCGGGACGCCCAGCGGCACGCCGGTGGTGGCGAGCGTGTTGCGGAACGTCACGGCCCAGGGCAGGTGCGTTGGCACGCCCCAGCAGCAGCCGGCGGCGAAGCAGCCGAGGCGGCCGATGGCGTGTCCGGCGGCGAGGCCGGGCGTGAAGACGTCGGCGGTGCGCCAAAGCGGCAGGTGCTGATGGCGCATGTAGAGCACGGCGGTGAGCAGCGCCAGAAGAAAGCCGCCCTGATAGACGCCGGCCGACTGCAGTGTTTCGAGCGAGAAGATGCTTCGCGGATTGCGCCAGTAGTCCTCAAAATTGAAAAAGAACATGAACAGCTTTGCGCCGCCGAGGCCGGCGAGGGCGCAGTAGACGGCGAGGTTGCCGACGGGTTCGGCGGGCAGGCCGAGGCGGCGGGCCAGGCGGATGGTGATGGCGAGGCCGATGAGAAATCCGAGTGCGACGAGCAAGCCGTAGGTCGGCACGGTGAACGAGCCGATGGTGAACAGTCTAGGGAACACGGTGGGACTCCGTTTGCGGGGCGCGGGTGCGCCAGACGTCCAACAGCAGAAGGAAAGCGCCGATGGTGATGCAACTGTCGGCGACGTTGAAGGCCGGGAAGTAGTGCGGCCCCCAGTGGACTTCGATGAAGTCGGTGACAGCGCCGTGGCGGATGCGGTCCAGCAGGTTGCCGAGCGCTCCGGCCAGAATCAGCGCGAAGGCCGAGCGTTGGAGGGCGGGCGCTTTCTGATGCGACCACAGCAGCCAGATGAGAAACACGGAGGCGGCGGAAGAAAACGCGATGAGCAGCAGGTTGCGCCAGGCGCCGCTTGCGTCGGCGAAGAAGCTGAAGGCGATGCCGGGGTTTTCCGCATGCACGAGGTTGAACAGGCCCGGCACAACTTGCACGCTGCCGTAGGCCGGGATGTGCGCGCTGACGATGGCTTTCGTGGCGACATCGAGCGCGAGGGCCAGGGCGACGAACAGGTAGATGAGAGACCTCACGAGGCGCTCGACAGGATCTCCTGCACGGCCTCGCGGCACGGCGTGCATATGGTTGGGAAATCGGCGTGGGCGCCGACGTCGGGCAGATACTTCCAGCAGCGCTCGCACTTGGCGCCGGGAGCGCGTTCGATGGCCACTTTCAGGTCGCCTTCGACGCCGTTCTCGAGCGCAACTTCGCTCACGATGAACAGCGCCGGCAGTTGGCCGAGGTAGGGATCGAGCAGGTTGTAGAGTTCATCGGGAGCGCGCAGCACGACGCGCGCCTCCAGCGGTCCGCCGATGAGCTTCTCCTGGCGGGCGGTTTCGAGATTCTTCAGCACCTCGTCGCGGACGGCCATCAGTTGCTCCCAGTTTTCCAGGCGGCCGACCTGTTCCTCGGTGATGCCTTCGGTGAGTTCGCCGGTTGCAGGGAATTGGGCCATGTGGACGCTTTCCGGGGCGTCCGGCGGTTTGGGGAAGAATTCCCAGACTTCATCCGCGGTGAAAGCGAGGATGGGCGCGAGCAGGCGGACGAGCGCGTAGCCGAGGCGCCAGACGGCGGTCTGCGCGGCGCGGCGGGCGGGCGACTGCGGAGCGGAGGTGTAGAGACGGTCCCGAATGATGTCGAAGTAAACGGCGCTCAGATCGGCGGCGACGAATTCGTAAAGCGCGTGATAGATCTTGTGGAATGCAAGTTCTTCGTACCAGGCGGTGCACTGCGCCGACAGCGTCTCCATGCGGTAGAGGATCCAGTGGTCGACCTCGTGAAGGTGATCGCCGGGCACGGCGTGTTTCGACGGGTCGAAGCCGTGGAGATTGCCGAGCACGTAGCGGAACGTATTGCGCAGCTTGCGATAGGCCTCGGAGAGGCGGGTGAGCATCGTCGGCGACAGGCGCATGTCTTCGACGAAATCGACGCTGGCCACCCAGAGGCGCAGCACGTCGGCGCCGTATTGGGAGACGATTTCTTC
Organism: Bryobacterales bacterium; assembly: GCA_027459465.1. GTDB lineage: Bacteria > Acidobacteriota > Terriglobia > Bryobacterales > Bryobacteraceae > JAJYKC01. The sequence goes on from DAIDIH010000015.1 coordinate 45,093, forward strand.
GGGCTCGATGCCATTGCCGAGCGATTTCGACATGGCGCGGCCCTGCTCGTCGAGCGTCCAGCCGTGCGTGGTGCAGGCGCGGTACGGGGCGCTGCCGCGAAGACCGACGCCGATCAAGAGCGAACTGTGGAACCAGCCGCGATACTGGTCGCCCCCTTCCAGATACATGTCGGCGGGCCAGGGCAGAGCGTTTGCGTCGTTGAGGACGGCGAGATGGCTTGAGCCGGAGTCGAACCAGACATCGAGAATGTCGGACTCCTTGCGGAACGACGTTCCACCGCAGTGCGGGCAGGCGACGGTTTCGCCCATCAGTTCCGCGGCGGTCTTTTCATACCAGACATCGGCGGTGTTTTCGGCGAAGAGTTTCACCACGCCATCGAGCACGGCGCGTTCGGTGTACGGCTTCTGGCAGCCTTCGCAGTAGAAGGCGATGATGGGCACGCCCCAGACGCGCTGGCGCGAGATGCACCAGTCCGGGCGCGCGGCGATCATGTTCGAGATGCGCTCCTCGCCCCAGGAGGGATGCCAGTGGACCTGCTTGATGGCGTCGAGTGCGTGCCGGCGCAGGTCGTTCTTCTCCATGCCGATGAACCACTGGTCCGTGGCGCGGAAGATGGTGGCGTTGTGGCAGCGCCAGCAGTGCGGGTAGCTGTGTTCGAGTTCGGCCTGGGCGCAGAGAGCGCCGCGGGAGCGCAGCAGTTCGATGACGATCGGGTTGGCTTCCCAGACGGTTTTGCCGATCAATTCTTCGGGCAGGCGGCCGGCCGCGCCTTCGGCGTGGAAGAAGCGTCCTTCGGCGTCGACGGGGCAGTAGACCGGCAGGCCGTATTGGACGCCGGAGTTGTAATCCTCCTGGCCGTGGCCGGGTGCGGTGTGCACCGCGCCGGTGCCTTGTTCGAGCGTGACGTATTCGGCGAGCAGACCGATGGAATCGCGTTCCAGGAACGGATGGCGGAAGACGGCGCCTTCGAGTTTGCCGCCGTGCACGATGGCGAGCGTTCGCGGATTCTTCCAACCGCAGGCCGAGGCGGTGGCATCGAGCAAGCCCGAGGCTACGAGATACACCTCGCCCTCCACTTCCACGGCCGCGTACTCGAACTTGGGATGAAATGCGATGGCGAGGTTCGCGGGGATGGTCCAGGGCGTGGTGGTCCAGATCAGGCCGTTGACCTTATGCCCGGCGAGGGCGGGGTCGATGTTTTCCGGCGGCGACGTGAGGGCGAATTTCACCCAGATGGTCGGGCTCGTGTGGTTCTCGTATTCCACTTCGGCTTCGGCGAGCGCGGTGCGGTCGTGCAGGCACCAGTTCACGGGCTTGAGGCCTTTGTAGACGTAGCCGCGGTCGAGAAACTCGACGAAGGCGCCGGCGATAACGCTTTCGTAGGCGGCGCTCATGGTGAGATAGGGGTCCGACCAGGAGCCGAAGACGCCGAGGCGGACGAAAGACTTGCGCTGGATGCCGACCCACTTTTCGGCGTACTTGCGGCAGACGCGGCGGATCTGCGCGTGGGTCATCTGCAGTTTTTTCGCGCCGAGCTCCTGGTCCACCTTCAGTTCGATGGGCAGGCCGTGGCAATCCCACCCGGGGATATAGGGCGCATCGAAGCCGGCCATGGTTTTCGACTTCACGATGAAGTCCTTGAGGACTTTGTTCAGCGCGGTGCCGAGATGGATGTCGCCGTTGGCGTAGGGCGGACCGTCGTGGAGCACGTAGAGCGGCCTTCCGCTGCGCGAGGCGCGGATGCGGCCGTAGAGGTCTCCGGCGCTCCAGCGCTCGAGCCGTTTGGGCTCGGTTTGCGGCAGGTTGGCCTTCATGGAGAAGGCGGTTTGGGGCAGATTGACCGTTTTCTTTAGGTCGACAGGCGTCGATGACATTGTCTAACTTACATGGTAACGAAGGCGTGCGGGAGATTCCGCGATCAGAGGTGTTCGATCTGTTCGATCAGTTGGGCCATGCGGGCGGCGCCGCCGGGTTGGCCGCCGTAGCGGAAGTCGTTGTAGGCGGCGGCGACCTGGCGGGTGAGGTCGGCCAGGTCGGGGTCGCGGACCGAGGAGGAGAATTCCAGCGGCGTCAGCCAGGCGGGGCGTTCGATGCCGCGGCGGTGCAGGATGCGGAGCATCCGCTGGTAGAGGAGTGCGGCATCGGAGGGGCGGGCAGCGCCGGAGAGTGCACGGCGGAGGCGAAGGTGATCGCGCCAGCGCCGGAACAGATCCGGGCCGAAGCCTCCGAGCAGGCCGAGGGCAACGACGGCAGCGAGCAGGTCAAGACCATCGCGGCGGAAGAATCGCGTGGCGGCGGCGGCTTCCTGCGAGGTCCAGCCGGCCATGCGGTCCGGCCATGTCATCGAGAAGCGGCGGGAGGCGTCCTGCATGCGGGTGGCGAGCAGGACCTGGTGGTCGAGCGAATAGTCGAGCACCCATTCCTGCCAGAAGACGTCGGCGGCGTCGATATAGAGCGAGAGGCGATCGAGAAATGCGTTGGAGGCGGAGGCGGGCGCGAAGGGCGTGGGGTCGAACGTGGTCCAGCCGAGGCGCGGAAGGTAGGCTTCGACCCAGCTATGGGCGTCGGAGGCGCGGATGAGTTGCTGATGGTCGATCGGGTTGTAGACGCCGCCCTGGAAGCCGGTGATGACGCGCGAGGGGATGCCGAGGGTCCGGAGCATAACGGCCATGGTGGAGGCGAAATACTCGCAGTGGCCGCGTTTTCTGTCGAACAGGAAGTAGGCGATCGGGTCGCGGGGTTGTTGGGCGGGCAGGTCGAGCGTGTAGGCGTAGTGTTCGGGCAGGTAGCGTTCGATGGCGCGGGCGCGGGCGAAATCGGAGGTCAGGCCGCGGGTGATGTTGCGGGCGAGCAGAACGACGCGCGCGTCGAGCGGGGGAAGCTGGAGGTAGATGTACCGCGCCGGTTCGTTCCATTCCGAAGGTTCGGATTCGGGGGCGCCGTCGCTCGAAGAAAGAAAGCTGCGCGCCTGGTAGACGATGCTGCCGGGGTGTTGGAACCGGCGGCGGAAGGCGCCGGGCGAGGTGCGCTCGACGACGGGAGCGTCGAGCCAGAGGAACTCGGGGCGGCCGGCGAAGAACAGCGTTTCGCCGGCGACGTCGTTGAGGTGAACGATGTAGGTGACGCGCGGCGTGTCACTGCGCTGGCGGTCGCCGTTGGCGAGCACAAAGAGGCCGCGGCGAACGGGGGCAACGAGCGTGTAGAGGCCGAGACCGAGCGGGTTGTACCAGCGTTTGCCGTCGAAGGCGGCGAGCGCGGCGCCACGCCATTTCAGGCCCGGCGGGAGCGGCCGGCCGTCTTCGGTGCGCACGTGCATGACCGGCGTCGACTGGCGCTCGATTTCGCCGATGGCGCCGAGGTCTACTTCGCTCGTGAAGCCGGTGAGGCGGTAGTGCTCCGGCGAGAAACGGCTCATGGCGGCGCGGGCAGTTCGCGGCAGCAGGAAGAAGAAGCCGGTGGCCAGGACGAGGATGCCGAGCGAAAGCACGAGCGAGAACGCGGCGAGCCGGCCGGTGGGGAAGCGCGCGGGCGAGGTTGCCGGCGGGGCGCGGCGCGAGGAGCGGCGGATCTCATCGCTTAGGAAAACGGCGATCGAGGCAAGCAGAAACAGGCCAAGATAAACGAGGAACGCCGAGTTCTCCGAGTAGAGGCTGGCGGCGAGCAGTTCCGTCCAGGCGATGATCTTGACGTAGAAATAGTCGCGGTCGGTGGAGGCGGTCAGAATCTTGACGATGGCGAGAAAGAAGATCAGGTGGACCGTGGATTGAAGGAACGAACGCGAGAGGAAGAAGTAGTCCGCGGCGTAGAAGCCGAGGTAAGCCAGCGTTGCGGCGGTGACGGCTCGCGCGGGAATCCGGAGGCGTAAGAGTCCGGAGACCATGAGCGCGCGCACGGCGAGGGCGGCGCCGGTGGCCACCACCGGGAGGCGGGCGAAATAGCCCGAGCCAGCCAGAGCCAGATAGCCGCTGGCGAGCATACCCAGCAGCGCATACTCGAAGAAACGTTCCACCGGGAGCCCGCCGTGTGAGGAAATGCGCATCGGCGCCCTTCTACAGTTCCAGTTTGCCGCGGTACGTCATGTCTTTCAGACGGAAATTTTTGCGCATGCCGAGCGATCGCCACTGGGCGTCGAAGGTGACCTCTTTGTCGGAGGCTTCGATGGGCTGGGTGCGCGGGAACAGGAAGAGAACTTCCGAGCGGGCCTCGGGCGGGTTGACGCGAACCTCCTCGGGCAGGATCGGCTGACGGCCTTTCGGC
>DAIDIH010000016.1 GCA_027459465.1 Bryobacterales bacterium
CGGGAGGCGTCGAGGTGTTCGGCGACGGCGGCGATGTGGCCATTCTTGATGCCCACGTCGCGGACGGCGCTGATGCCGTTTTTCGCGTCGATGACGTGGCCGTTTTGCAGCAGGAGATCGTAGTCGTATTGCTGTTGAGCCATTGCGAGAGAACCGAGGGCGCCTAGAACCGCAAGGATCGCCCCCCTTTGTAGACTATGAATCGCTTTCATTGCTCCAATTCCACCAAGGCGTAAATGTTTAGCTCGGGAAGCGTGAATTCGGCCGCTTCGGGAGTGAAGGTGACATCGAGAAGGCGAACGGGGTCGAGGCCGGAAACCCAGGCCCGGGCCTTTGTGTATTGTCCGAGAACGCGGATGCGGAGTCCTTCGACGTGCCGCCGGGCGCCGTCGTAGTTGAGCAGGTGCACGAGGGCATGGCTCGAGTCGCCATCGAGGCGGCCGATGACGACCTCGCTGCCGTAGATGCGCAGCAGGCGCTTGTCGTCCCCGAGATTCTGCCGGATGAGATGGGCCATGACGTCGGGGTTGGCGGCGAGGGAGGCCGGGAACTGGCTGGAGCCAAGCTTCACGTCGAGGAGGCCGGGCTGGGGGGAAGTGACGCGCTCGAACAACAGGTTCCGCCGGATGAGCAGGTTCATGACTTCGCCGGAGCGGGGGGTGCCATCGTCATGCAAGCCGATATTGACGAGCGGTTTCATGCCGGCGCCGGAAGGCAGAGTGCGGAGGAAGGCGATCATGGCCGAGAGCGGCGCCTGGCCGGCGGCGTCGGTGTGGATGGTAGCGCTGGCGGAAAATTCGAACGCTTCGGCGGCGGAGAGGGCGGCGCTCGGGCCCGGAGCGTCGTAGAAGAAACGCGCGCCGGGATTGCGGAGGATCCGCCAGCCGTTGGTTTCGACCCAGGGCGCGGTGGAGGCGGACGCCACGTCCATGCGGTAGTTCACGCGCGGGGTTGGCAGCTTGATAGCCCCGGCAGGAGGGTCGGGGCTGGAGGCGATTTCGGGGACGGCCGCGCGGATCATACCGGCGGCTAAAAGGAAAACCAGGCCGGTCCTCACAGCGTGACTGCCTTCAGGTGGATCTTGTCGAGATGGTAGACGCCCAGGCCTAGCGTGGAGGCGTACTCGATGTGGCCGGGCTCGCGGATGAAGAGATTCTTCTGCGGGTCGAACTCGTGGCGGCCGGCCCACAGGTGCGACGGCGAGCGGTCCCAGAGCGACGGGGCGCCCTCTTCTTTACGTTTGGCTTCGATGACGTCGAGCAGGAGGCGGTCCATGGCGACCGGGTCCGTGCCGAACTGCATCATCTTCGGATAGAAGCGGAATCGCTTTTCGGTATTGAACGGGCCGCCGTGCCAGACGCCGCGCAGGCCGTCCATGACGGCGAGGACGGCGCGAGAACGGAGCGGTTCCACCGAGGCGAGAGTGCCGATGAAGGAGTAGGTGTTTGTTTTCGCGTTGCGATGCGAGCGGGCGACGTTGGAAAAATCTCCGTAGGCGATGTTCTTCAGGCATCCGGTGACGCCGGCCGCCTGATGCTCCTTCATGTTAGGGATGTTGACGATCTTGGTGAATTTTTCCGTGACGAGGCGAACCATGTTCGAGCGGGTGTCGTCTTCGCCGAAGAAATCAACCTCGACGTAGGTGTAGGGATCGTAGCCGAGGATGGCGCCGCGCTGGCCCTCGATGCCGGTGACGGTGACGCCTGCCGGGACGTATTTTTCGTAGCCGACGGTGCGCATCTGGTCCGGGAAGCGCTCGTAGATGGTGATGCGTTCGGGGGCGACGCCAACTTTCGTGAGGTTCTTGACGACGGCGGCGACGACCTCGGGGCTGGACATGATGCGGGGGGCGCCGGAGCAGTTGACCTTGATGCCGACGACATCGTCGGGCTGGATGAAGCGCGCCCAGGAGTCGCGAGGATCGCGGTCGCCAGTGAGCATTTTCATGCCGTCGTCGATCATTGTTTCGACGCGGGCGGCGTTGACGGTGTCGGTGGCTTCGTCGAGAACGCTGTCGCTGTGAACGCGGGCCACTTGGCCGGGATACTTGCCTGGCATTCCCTGACCGGGAACGGGTTTGTATTTAGTAACGATGCGGTATTGGGGGAGTTTGGGATCCGAGGCGAGTACCGGCGTGGCCGCGGCAAGAGAAAGAAATCCGCGCCTATTCATAAGAGAAAGTAAATGATATCGCATCCTCGCCGGCAAGGGATATTTCACGAGCCGGAAACTAGAGGGTGACGGCGCTTTTGGTGATGTAGGCGTCGAGGGAGTGGTCCGGGCCGATGTAGTGGAACTCCTCGGCGGCGGGGAGGTTGTGGCGGCGGCCGATGGCGGCGTCGCGCTCCTCGAAGGCGGCCTTGACGAATTCGGCGGGGGCGTCGGGACCTTCGAGCGCGGGGATGCGCTGGTTGCGGGCGCGGAGGCTCGAGTTGAGATCGACGACCATGTGCTCGATCATGGTGCGGCAGGAGAGGATAGCGCGGCGCTTCTGTTCGACGACGCCGGAGATATCGACGACGCGGTTGACCAGTTGCGGACCGCGGGCGAAGTAGTACTTCTCGCTGACGCTGTGGGGCTGAATGCCGGCGGCGCGGTGCTCGGGGAAATCGAGACTGCCACCGGCCATCCAGCAGGCGGCCTCGACGGCCTGGGCGGTGACGTAGTGGTCCGGATTTTCTTCGTAGTGGCCCCAGGGATCGTAGCTGAGCACGGTGTTGACCTTGAGCAGGCGAAAGAGGAAGATGAGGCGGCCGCGGAGTTCGGTGCGGGCGACGTCGTCCATGCGGTGGTTACGATAGCTGAGGTCAAAACTGCCCTTGAGGCCCATGGTCTTGAAGAAGAGGGCGGTGTCTTTTTCGTTGGCGAGGACGGTGGCGCCGAGGCTCAGGCCGGCGGAATCCTTTTCGTCGTTCGAGGTGCGGATAAAGTAGCCGGTGTAACCCTCGCGCAGCATCTTTGCGATGGTTCCGCCGGCGAAGATGGGGCCGTCGTCGAGATGGGGCGTGACGAGCGCGAATACCTTGCCCTCGTGGGGACGCCCTTCGGCGGCGCGTTCGATGGTGACCGACTGCGTGTCGCCGGCGACGTCGGTCTGGGCGGCGGCCGGAGCGCCGGCGAGCATGGCGCCAGCCAGCGCTCCGGAGAAAAAGTCACGCCGGTCCATAGGCTTGTCAGGCTTTCGCCGCCTGGCTGAGTACTTCCTTCAGGCGGCGCGCCACGATAAGGTCCTCGCCGGGTTGTAGCATCCAGACGCCGACGACGATGGTGTTTTCGTCGGACGCCAGGTCCTTGTCGCCCTTGCGGCCGGTGAAGGGGTTGAGTTCGATGGAGGGATCGCCTTCACGCAGCTTTTGGGCTACTTCCCTGGGCGTGATCTTGAGGCGATTCGGATCGTACTTGAGCAGGAGATGCGGCACGTGGTTGGCTACGGGCGGCACGGCGATGGTGGTAGTGAGCGTTGGGATGCCCCGGACGTGGGCGGCGATGCGCTCGGCGGTCCGGCGGAATTCGGCCTCCATGCCTTCATCGGTCTGGGAGAGGAACCAGTCGACGGCGGCGACCATGCCGACGATCTGCTCCTTGGCGACCTTCATGCCGCGGCCGACGGTGTTGGAGTTCGGGTTGTTGTTGCGCGCGGCGGCCTCGATGAGGTCCTTGCGGCCGAGGAGCAGGCCGGCGTTTTGCGGGCCGCGGATGCCCTTGCCGCCGGAGAAAGTGACGAGGTCGAAGCCCATGGCGGTGTAGTTCCAGAGGTTGGAGATGGGCGGGACGTCGGCGGCGGCGTCGTTGAAGCAGGGCACGTTGTGGGCGTGGGCGATGCGGATCCAGTCCTCGCGCGAGATGGGACTTTCCTGAGCGGCGTTGAAGTAGTGGCACATCACGGTGCGTTCGTTGAAGGCGCGCTGGTAGTCGTCCATTGTTTCGACGGTGACGAATTCGATGCCGCAGTTGCGCAGGGCGTGGTCGTACTCGTAGCGGTGGGTCTTCTGGACGATGACCTCGTTCTTGAGACCCTGCATGGAGTTGGGGATGGCTTTGATCGAGTCTTCGTTGCCGCGGGTGATGCAGGCGGCCATGCCAAGCGTGAGCGCCGAGGCGGCGCCGGCGGTGACCAGTGCCGCTTGGCAGCGGAGGCGCTTTGCGAGGTATGCACCGGCCTTGGTCTGGAGTTCTTCGAGCCGGACGGGGTGTTTGGCGGCCTGATTGACGGCTGCCCGGACCTGCGGCGGCATGACCGCGGCGGTGAGGAACGTGTAGGTGCCGGCGGCGTTGATGATCTTGCGGACGCCGAGCTTGTCGTAATAGTCGACCGGTTCGGTTTCATGACCCGCGGTGGCTCCGGCCTGTACTGCGGTTCCCGCGGCCAATGCCCCGCCCGCGGCGCCGAAAAACCGTCTACGAGTTGTTGGTACAAACATGCTGTTGTTGCCTTCCATCGCCTCTGACTATATATCAAAGCCGCAGGGTGATCCAGATCTGGGAAGCTGAAATATGCTCACGCGCGATCATCATTACCGGGTGACGGTTCGCTGGACGGGCAACCTGGGTACGGGCACATCGGGCTACGGGGCGTACTCGCGAAATCACGAGATTCAGGGCGAGGGGAAAGCGCCGATTGCGGGCTCATCGGATCCGGTGTTCCGGGGCGACGCGGACCGGTACAACCCGGAGGAACTGTTCGTGGCGTCGCTGGCGGCCTGCCACAAACTTTGGTTTCTGCATCTGTGCGCGGATGCGGGGGTTATCGTTACGGCGTATGAGGACGAGGCGGAGGGCTGGATGCAGGACACGGCCGGAGGCGGGGGCCGGTTCGTCCGGGTGAGGCTGCGGCCACGCGCCAGGATTGAAGGCGCGTGGGAGGCGGCGACCATCCGCGAGTTGCACCGCTCGGCTCACGAGAAGTGCTTTCTGGCGAGTTCGGTGAACTTCCCGGTCGAAGTGGCGCCGGAAGGGCTGGAATAGCCCAGCAGGCTTCGTCGCCGTGTTCGCCGATTCTACGCCGCTGTTGGCCGAATTACGATGGCGCGGGGGGCTGGCAGGGTCTACGCTGGAACCATGAGTGGCCCCACTCCTCCTCCGTTGCAGGATTTCCGCTGGCGGCGGTACCGGAACCGGCACAACCGCGGCGTTTCCGGGGTGATCCTGGGCGCGGCGATCATCGCCGTCGGGGTACTGCTGCTGCTGGACAACCTGGGCATGGTTCAGGCTGAGAATCTGTGGGATTACTGGCCGGTGATTCTGATTGTCCTTGGCCTGGCGCGCCTGACGAACAGCGCCAGCGCTTCGAGCCTGGTATGGGGCGGAGCGATCACGGCCGCGGGCGCGTTGCTGCTGCTGAACAATCTGCACCTGTTTCCATTCTCCTTTCACATGTTGTGGCCGCTCCTGATCATTGCGTTCGGAGCGAGCATGCTGATCCGCGCCGCGGAGGCGCATCGTTACGTTGGGGCGCCACCTGGAGGAGTAACCTGCAACGGACCAAGCTTCAATGTCTGGAGCGTATTTGGCGGCGTGGAGCGGCGCATCGAGACCGACGACTTCCAGTCCGCCTATATCTCGGCCGTCTTCGGCGGCGTGAAGCTGGACCTTCGGCGGGCGCAGATCAAGCAAGGGCGGGCCATCATCGACGTGAACGCGGCGTTTGGCGGTGTCGAGATGATGGTGCCGGAGAACTGGAGCGTGGTGGTCGAAGCGACGGGTGTGTTCGGCGGGATCGAGGACAAGACGCGGCCTCCGCTGCCGGTACCGGGACAACCGAATCCTGTGTTGGTGGTGACCGGGGCGGCTGTGTTCGGCGGCGTATCGGTGGCGAACTGAAGAACGGACGCGCGCCGGCATGCATCCGTTGTTTGCCAACAAGACGGGTTTGTTACTGTATCTCGCGCTGTGGATTCCGTTCGGGGCGACGCTGGCTTATCTGCTGTCGGTGACCGGCGGGTTGCCGTGGCGCGAAGCGGCGTCGATGACCGCTCCTCTGGCGGCGATTTATGCGTTCGTCTGCCTCTCGGCGTGGTATCTCTGCCGGTACCTGCCGCTGGGCGCCGCGCGGGTTCCTTCGCTCGTGCTCAACCATGGCGCGGCGGCGATCACGGCGGCGCTGCTCTGGGTGATCGCGGCGAAAGGCCTGTCGTTACTGCTGGAGCGGGTTTTCGCGGGCCTGGACCGACGCTTTTCGCATCAACTTCCGCTGCTGTTCGCGATCGGTTTGCAGCTTTACCTGCTGGCGGTGGCGGTGCACTACATTCTGCTCGGGCTGGAGAGGTCTCGCGAGGCCGAGCGGCACGCGCAGGAGGCGGTGCTGGCGGCGCGGGAAGCGGAACTGCGGGCGTTAAAGGCGCAGATCAATCCGCACTTTCTGTTTAACAGCCTGAACTCGATCAGCGCGCTGGCGACGATGGACGGCCTGCGGGCGCGCGACATGTGCCTGACGCTGTCGGATTTTCTGCGGCGCACGCTGAGCCTGGGGGAAAAGGAGATGATTCCGCTCACCGATGAGGTGGGCATGGCGCAGCTATATCTGTCGGTGGAAAAGATCCGGTTCGGGGCGCGGCTGCGGTTTGAAACGCGGGTGGATCGGGAGTGCGCGGAGTGTCAGGTGCCGCCGCTGATCCTGCAGCCGCTGATCGAGAACGCGGTAAAGCACGGCGTGGCGGGGATGGTGGAGGGGGGTTCGATTGCGCTGAGCGCGCGGTGCGGCGACGGGTGGCTTACCATTACGGTCGAAAACGATTTCGATCCCGAGGTTCAGGCCGCCACGCGGACCGGCATAGGAGTAGAGAACGTACGGTCGCGGCTGCGGGCGCGGTATTCGGGGGAAGCTTCCCTGCGGGCTTCTGCGTCGGAGAGGACCTATCGGACTGAACTGGTTCTTCCGTGCCCCAGCCACGGCCGCGAGGCGGCGGAGGTTTCGCCATCATGAGGAGAGAGCGGGCGGATGGCTGAACTCAACTTGGGCGCGATGCTCAGGCACTTCCGGATCGTGTCGAAGCTCGGCGAGGGCGGGATGGGGGCGGTGTATCTGGCGCGGGACACGCGGCTGGAACGGAATGTGGCGATCAAGGTTCTGACAGCGGAGTTGTCCGGCGATGCGCGGCACGTCGAGCGGTTCCGGCAGGAAGCGCGGCTGGCCTCAAGCCTGAACCATCCGAACATCGCGCACATCTACGACACCGGCGAGCACGAGGGCGCTCCGTATCTGGTGATGGAGTATGTGGAAGGCGAGCCTCTGACGGCGCGAATCGCCCGCGGTCCGATGAAACCGGCCGAGGTGCTCGATGCCGGCGCCCAAGCCGCCGACGCGCTCGACGCGGCGCACTCGCAAGGCATTGTGCACCGCGACATCAAGCCGGCGAACCTGATCTTCGACGCCCGAGGCCGGTTGAAGATCTTGGACTTCGGGCTGGCTCGCAGGGAAGCGAAGGCGGCCGCGCGCGAGCAAAGAGACGGGGAGACAGTGCTGATGACGACTGGGAACCTGGTGCTCGGCACAGTCCACTACATGAGCCCGGAGCAGGCGCTTGGAAAGGACGTTGACCAGCGTAGCGACCTATTCAGCCTCGGCGTGGTGCTGTATGAGATGTGCGCGGGGCGTCTGCCGTTCGACGGCGAGAATTCGCAGCAGGTGATTGCGAAGATCCTGTCCAGCCAGCCCGAGGCGGTGGCGCGGTTCAACTACGAAGTGCCCGAAGAGTTGGACCGCGTGATCCGGAAGTGTCTGGAGAAAGAGCGGGGGCGGCGGTATCAGTCCGCGCGGGAGTTGTTCGTGGATCTCGACAACCTGCGCCGGGATACCGGCGGGCGGGAGGCCACCTCGGTGGCTGCTCCCTCAACGCTTCGGCTGGTGATCGTGGACGACGAAGAACTGGCGCGCGGGCTGCTGCGGGAGTACATCCGCTCGACGCCCGGCGTGGAACTGGCGGCGGAGTGCGCGAACGGTTTCGAGGCCGCCAAGACCATCCCGGCGCTGAAGCCCGACGTGGTGATTCTGGACGTGCAGATGCCGAAGCTGAACGGCTTCGAGGTGCTTGAGTTGATCGGCACCGAAACGCCGGTGATTTTCGCGACGGCGTTCGACGATTACGCGATGCGCGCTTTCGACGCCAACGCGGTGGACTATCTGCTGAAGCCGTTCAGCCTGGAGCGATTCCGGACGGCGATAGGAAGGGCGAGGCAGCGCACGGGCCAGCCGATGCCGCCGCCCACCCAGCTTGCTGCCGCGGCGCGCCCGCCGCAGGAGTTTCTCGACCGGATTGTGGTGAAGGACGGCAGCAGGGTGCACATCGTACCGGTGGGCAAGCTGGAATATGCCGAGGCGCAGGACGATTACGTCTCGCTGCACAGCGAGGGCAAGAGCTACTTGAAGCAGCAGACGATTTCGAGCCTGGAGGCGAGCCTCGATCCGCGCCGCTTTGTGCGCGTGCACCGGTCTTACCTGGTGAACATCGAGTGCGTGGCGCGGATCGAGCCGTACGCCAAGGACAGCCGGGTGGCGGTGCTTACCGGCGGGGCGCAGCTTCCGGTGAGCCGCGCGGGGTACGACCGGCTGCGGGCGCTCCTTGAAGGAAGGTGAGCGGAATTTCAGCCGCCGCCGGCGAACTCGGGATAGAGCATCGAGCCGCCGTCGACGATGAGGCTGTGGCCGGTGATAAAGTCCGCCTCATCGGAGGCGAGCCAGACGGCGGCACGGGCGATGTCTTCCGGCTGGCCGATGCGGCCGTAGGGGATGAGCTTCAGAAGCTGCTTGAGCGCGTCGGGCGTGGCCCAGGCTGAGTGATTGAGGGGGGTCTGGATGGCGCCGGGGCAGATGCTGTTGACGCGGATGCGGTGCGGCGCCACTTCCTGCGCGAGCGTTTTCATCATCATCATGACACCGCCCTTCGAAGCCGCGTAGTTGACGTGGCCGGCCCACGGGATGGTCTCGTGAACCGAGCTGATGCAAATGATTTTTCCGGCGGCGCGGGAGACTTCGGGCACGACGCCGCGGCGCTTGAACTCGCGGATTGCTTCGCGGGCGCAGAGGAACTGGCCGGTAAGATTGATGCCGAGGACGTGGTTCCACTGAGCGAGCGTCATGGTGTCGATGGTCGCGTCCTGCTGTACGCCGGCGTTGTTGACCAGGATGTCGAGCGTGCCGAACTCGGCGATGGCGCGAGCGAACATGGCGCGGACCTGGGCTTCGTCGGAGACGTCGGCCTCGCAGGCGAAGGCGCGGCTGCCCGCGGCGGTGATGCGGTCCACTGCTTCGTGGGCGCCGGCGAGGCTGGCGCCGACGTAGTTTACGCAGACATCGGCGCCGGCTTGGCCGAGCGCGATGGCGATGGCATGGCCGATTCCGGAACTGGCGCCCGTAACGAGCGCCTTCTGGCGGGCGAGGGGGCGGGCCATCATTGTTCGAGCACCACCCTCAGGATTTCGGCCACGCTCCAAGCCTGGGCGATACAGCCGCGGGCGGCGTGAGGGGGATCGCCGTCGAAGATCTCCGACACCTGGCCGAGGCCGGCGTCGAACAGGTGCCCGCGGAAATTGGCGAGCCATTCCTGCTCAAAACGACGCGTTTCGCCGCCCTCTCCATACACACGCCGGCGAGCGCGGAAGAACGGTCCGATGAGCCAGGTCCACACCGTTCCTTGATGATACGCCGTGTCGCGGCTGCGCACGTCGTTCTCGTAACGGCCGCGGTAGCGGGGGTCGAGCGGGGAGAGCGTGCGCAGGCCGAAGGGTGTCAGGAGTTCGCGTTCGACGCGGTCGACGATGGCGCGGCCGGTTTCGAGATCGAGCATCGAGTTGGGAAGGCTAACCGCGAAGATCTGATTGGGGCGGATGCTGCCGTCGCGCCGTTGGCCGTCCACGACGTCGTAGAGGCAGTATTCATTGTCGTTCCAAAAGAGGGCGCGGAAGGAGTTTCTGGCGCGGTCGGCGAGGGCCGCGAAATGCTGCCGTGCGGAGAGATCCCCGAAATTCGCGGCGAAGGATTCCATGACGCGCAGGGCGTTGTACCACAGCGCCTGCACTTCGACCGGCTTGCCGCGGCGGGGCGTGACGACAAAATCGCCGACCTTGGCATCCATCCAGGTCAACTGCACGCCTTCTTCCCCGCCCTCGAGCAGGCCGTCGGCATCGACGCGGATTCCGTAGAGCGTGCCGCGTTCGTGCCAGGAAAGGGCCTCGCGGAGCGGTGCATAAAGGTTCTGGCGGACGTACTGGTAATCTTTCGTCGCCTGAACGTAGTCGCGCACGGCCTCGATCAGCCACAGGGTCGCGTC
>DAIDIH010000017.1 GCA_027459465.1 Bryobacterales bacterium
CACCGGCATCGTCAGCCGCGGCGGGGCCATCCTCGCCGAATGGATGGTGAAGAACCATCGCCAGAACCCGCTCTACGAGCACTTCGACGAAATCTGCAAGATCTTCCAAAAATACGATGTCAGCTTCTCGCTTGGCGACGGTTTGCGCCCCGGCTGCCTCGCCGACGCGAGCGACGAAGCGCAGTTCGCCGAACTGAAGACGCTGGGCGAACTTACGCGCCGCGCCTGGGACTACGACGTGCAGGTGATGATCGAAGGTCCGGGACACATTCCGATGGACCAGATCCAGATGCAGGTCGAGAAGGAAAAGGAACTCTGCGACGAGGCGCCGTTCTACACGCTCGGACCTCTGGTGACCGACTTCGCCCCCGGCTACGACCACATCACCAGCGCAATCGGCGCGGCGATGATCGGCTGGTATGGCGCTTCGATGCTCTGCTACGTCACGCCGAAGGAGCACCTCGGCCTGCCGAACCGCGAAGACGTGAAGGCCGGCCTGATCGCCTACCGCATCGCGGCGCACGCGGCCGACATCGCCCGCCACCGTCCCGGCGCGCGCGACCGCGACGACGAACTTTCCCGCGCCCGCTTCCAGTTCGACTGGAAACGCCAGTTCGCGCTTTCTCTCGACCCGGAAACCGCCGAAGCGATGCACGATGAAACGCTGCCGGAGGAAGGCTTCAAGGATGCGGCCTTCTGCTCGATGTGCGGTCCGAAGTTCTGCTCGATGAACCACTCGGCAAAGACGAAAGAATTCACCGCCGAGGAAGCGCAGACGGTTCTGGCGCAGATCCAGGGCGTGCGCTGAAGCGCTAGCGATTGCCTAGCTGCAAGAAGAAAATCCCGGCGAAGATGAGCGCCAGGCCGGCGAACTTCGCCCGCGTGAGCGGTTCGTTGAAGAACATCTTCGCCCAGAACAGCGTCCACACGTAGCCGAGCGAAACCAGCGGGTAGAGAATCGTCAACTGGCCGCGCCGCACGCCGAGCACGAAGAACACGCTCGAAAGCATGTAGGCGATGATGCCCGCCCACACCCAAAGGTTCGTGGCGAATTTCTTCCAGCCGCCGTGCAGATTCATCGAGCCGAATTTCAGAAACACCGCGCCGAACGAGCCGACGAACGACGCCACCAGCACGTAGATCATCGAGGAAACGGGCGTGGTCACTTCGAGCCTCCGATGCCCATCATTCCCACCCCGGCCACGATCAGCGCCACACCGATGCCTTTGAACGTATTCATCGGCTCATGCAGGATGAGCACCGACAACCCCGCCACCCACACGTAAGTGAGCGCGATGACCGGATACAGTTTCGACAGCTCCCCGTGCCGGAACGCGAGCGTCAGCAGGATCAGGCTCAGCCCGTACATCGCATAGCCGAAGAACAACGGCATGCTTGTCAGCATCCCCAGCAGGCTGGCGAGCCAGTCCTTATGGCTGATGGTGTTCGCGCCGGTTTTGATGAGCATCTGTGCCGCCGCTCCGAGCAGCGTGCATACGAACACCAGCGATATCGACTTCCAGCGGTCAGCCGCCGCGGCCTCCGTTGTGGCCACACTCGTAGAGTTCAACGCGTACCTCCGAAAAGGGGGAAGCCCTATTTTATCAAGGGTACGGTTACCACAACAGCTTCAAGGCGAACTGCAGTTGCCGGGAAGTCGTCGCGGTACTCGTAATCACGCCGGCGGCGGGCGACGGCGCGGCGGTGGGCGAGGTGAACACAATGAGGTTCGGCGTGTTGAAGCTGGGTTGATTGGCGATGTTGAACGCCTCGGCGCGGAACTGCACATCGAACGTCTCGCCGATGTGGGAATCCTTCACCAGCGCCAGATCCAACTCCGCCAGTCCCGGGCCGTACAACACATCGCGCCCGAGCGTTCCGTAAGTCCCGTTCGGCGGCACAACGAACGCATTCGGGTTGAACCAGCGATTCGGGCTGCCCAGGATCACGGGACCGGAAAACGCAGGGTTCAGCGACGGGCGCACCGGATTTGTGGCATCGCCGTTGTTCGACGGATTGAAACTCAACTCCGGCGTGAACGGGAAGCCGGATCGCAGGGTCTCGATCGCATCGAGCGACCAGCCCGAAACCAGGAACCCGCCCACTCCCTGCGCCGAGGCCGCGAACCGCCGCCCATGCCCGATCGGCAGATCGTAGCTTCCGCTGATGGCCGCCGCCTGCCGCGCGTCGAATGTCGACGGTCCCCAATCGAGCCGCAGATTCCGCGCGTCTTCGGCGAGGCCCGGTGCATTGGCCGAAGCGCTGGCGTTCAGCGTAGAGCCGTCGTCCAGACTCTTGGACCATGTATAAACCCCGCGCAGCTCAAGCCCCGCCGCCAGACGCCGCCGCAGATCGATCTGCAACGCGTTGTAGCTGCTCACGCCCTCGGAATACCAACTCCAGCCGCTGCCCAAGTGAGGATTGGCCAGCGGCGAGTTCGGCGGATAGTAAATCGTGCCCGCGGCGAACGTGGCCGGGCACGGTGCGGCCGGGCACGTGACCGAATACGCCTCGTTGGGGTCGATGCTGATCATTTCGTGATAGCCGTGCGAGCCTTGATAGGAAACGTTCAGAACCGTGTTCGCGCTGAGTTGCTGCTCGACGGTGAAGTTGTACGAGATCACGGTGGGCGTGTAAAGATCCGGCTGCACGCCGGCCGGCGAAACCAGCGAACCCGGCGGAGCGGGTGCGCCGGGAACCACGTTCAACGTGCCGACCGGTTGATTCTTCAGCGTGATGCTCGTGTTGAACGGCGCGTTCTGATCCAGGCGATAGCTCAGGCCGTCTTGCAGCGAATGGTAAATGCCGGCGCCGGCGCGGATCACGGTGCGGCCGCTCGCGAAAGGATTCCAGGCAATGCCAGCCCGCGGTTCCGGCAGAAAGACTGAGCGGTTCACGGTCAGCGCCGAAGTCCCCACTTGCGGCGTGGTGAGCAGCGCGCCCCCCGGCCCGGGCACGAACGTCGCCGCGCGTCCGAACGCCTCGTTCCATCCGTTGGTGGATTCGGCGCGCAGGCCCAGCGTCAGCGTGAAGCGGGTGCCGAGCCGCATCTCGTCTTGTAAGAAGAACGCCCCTTCAAACGACCGCCAGCTAAGCGGCGTCGCCTGCGGCACGGCGCTGAACACCGTAACTACGCCCTGCATCAGGGCGGCGAGGTTAGAAAACGTCGCCTGCCCGTACTGTCCCAGCGCCTCGCGGTCGTTCGCCTGGATATTCTGCATCCACACGCCGGCGCTGAGTTGATGCATCCCCTTCACCACGGTCACCGTGTCGGCCGCCGTATACAGGTTCCGGTTGATAAAAAGATTGCTCCCGAAGTTGCTCCCGGCGAGTGTGATCTGGCTCGGGGTGTTCGGCGTCGCGCTTCCTCCGACGACAAGCGCGCTCATCGGACGCCCCGAGACAAATCCCGGCCCGCTAACTGTGGACTCTCCCGTGTACAGGTACGCGCCCCGCGAAAAACCCACCACCGCCGAATTCACCGCGGCAGGGGAAAACTCGTGGGTTTCATGCAGGCTCGCCACCTGCTCGCGAAGCGACTCGATATCGAGACTCAGCGGGTTCTGCGTCGGCGTGTTGTCGCGGCTGTCATCCACCGTGTACGCCGCGCTCAGCGAGTCGGCGCCGGACAGGATCTGGTCCAGGCGCGCCACGCCGAAGTCCTCCTGAATGCCCTGCACCGGGCTATTGAACGCTTCGGCGATCCCCGAGCCGAGGTCTGGACCGTTGGCCACAGGCCAGTAGTCGAGCAACCGCGCCACACCCGGAGCCAGTCCCAGATGCGTCAACGCTCCCCCGGGGCCGGGCAGATACCCGTTGCGCACACTGTTGTCCGGGACGAACGTGACGTTGCTCAAGCCGAGATGCTGCCGGAACCCTTCGTAATCGGTGAAGAAAAACGTACGGTTCTTCCGGATCGCGCCGCCGAGCGATCCGCCGAACTGATTCCGCCCGAACCCCGGCACGCTCTGCCGGTCGAAGAAGTTGCGCGCGTCGAATGCGCTGTTGCGAACGAACTCGTACACCGAGCCGTGCAATTCATTCGTCCCGCTGCCGGTAGTGATCTCCACCTGCGCGCCGGGACGCTTCCCATACTGCGCACCGTAGGCCCCGCTTTCCACGTTGAACTCGCGCACCGCGTCGACGCCGAGCAGTTGCCCGCTCGTGCCGCCCGGCGTCAGGTTGATCTCCGCCGCCCCGGTATATTCAACGCCATCCAGAAGGAAGAGATTCTCCTGCGGCCTGCGCCCATCCACGGAAAACTGGTTCGCGACGGTTGAGTTGGAAATTCCAATGCCGCCCAGTTTCTGTGACGTGTAGTTCGCCACGCCGGGGTTGAGAGTCAGCAGTTGGTCGAAACTGCGGCCGTTGAGCGGCAGGCTTTTCAGCGCCTGCGCTCCAACCAGGCCCGGCGGCGTGTCCACCGCCGGCGCGTCCTCATGCACCGTGACGCTCTCGTTCATCGGCCCGACCTTCAGCGTCACGCCCACTTCCGCATGCTCGCCCGTCTCCAGCCGGATGGCGCCGCGAACCGCCGTCTCAAAGCTCCGCTTCGACACGCGGAGTTCGTACACGCCCACGGGCAGCGGCGCGAAGGCATAACGGCCCTGCAAGTCGGTGGACGTGGTGCGCCTCTGGCCGGTCTCGAGATTGCGCGCCTCGGCGGCCGCCCCGCCGACAGGCGCGCCGCTTGAGTCGGTCACAATTCCGTTGAGCGAGGCCTCCTGAGCCAGCGCGGCGCCGGCCAGGAAAATCCAGGCCAGTGTGTAGCGAATCAAAGACACTTGTAAAGTATACGCGACATGCTGCCCGCCGGGAAAGCCCCGCCCGCCGCCCCAACACGGGCCGCCTTTCGCTGCGGGACAATGAGGAATATGACGGCGCGCCTCCTGTTTGCCGCCGCCGCGGCCGCGATCACCTTGTTCGCCGCCGAAGGCTGGAAGAAACACGAATTCACCCAGTGGTCCCAGGACGATGTGGACCGCATTCTGAACGACTCCCCGTGGGCCAAGGAAACGCTGGCCACCTTCGAGGCGCCGCACTCGCACAGCGCCGCCGCCTCCGGTGACAGCGACAGCGGTACTTCCATCGGCTACGCGCCGCCGTCGCCCATCAACAATGGCATGCCCGGCGGGCCCGGCCACTCGCCCGATACCGGCGCGGCGGGACCCATCGACGCGGCTGCCGCCTCCATGCCCACGATCCGCGTCATCGTTCGCTGGGAAAGCGCGCTGCCGGTGAAGGAAGCTCTGCTCCGCCTGAAGTTCGGCGCAACTCCTCCCGCGCCCGGCGACGCCGGCTACACGCTCGACCGCGTCGAGAAGGACTACGTCATTGCCGTCGTTGGCCTCTCGCTCCCCTCGAGCCGGAAAAAACCCGCGCCGGGCGAAGAGTCCCCGCAGGACCGCATGCGCGACGAACTGCTCGCCACCACAACGCTCACGCCGAAAGGCCGTCAGCCGATCCTGCCCGAGGAGGTTCGCGTCAACCCGCCCGAGGCCCGCTCGGAAGTTCTCT
>DAIDIH010000018.1 GCA_027459465.1 Bryobacterales bacterium
TCGACCCAATCTCATTCACATGAAACCTTGCCTACTTGCACTCTGCCTGGCGCTGCCCGCTTGCGCCGCGCCCACTCTCATGCCGCTGCCCGCCAAGATGACTCCGGGCACCGGCCGTTTGGCCATCACTCAGAGCTTCCGAGTCGCGCTCTCCGGCCCCAGCGACGAGCCGCGTGTCCACGCCTCCGCTCTACGCCTTGTCACCCGCCTAGCCGCACAGACCGGCATGCCTCTCAATCCCGCCCTGGAACCTGACGCCACGAAGGCCACTCTCGTCATCGCGTGGTCAAGCGACGGTCTCCCGGTTCAGGCCCTCGGCGAGGATGAAAGCTACCACCTTACTGTCGACTCGAATCAGGCCCGCATTCAAGCGCCCAACGCGCTTGGTGCGCTTCGCGGCATGCAAACCTTTCTCCAGCTCGTCGAAGTCGATGCCCAGGGCTTCGCCATCTCGGGTGTCACCATCGACGACGCGCCCCGCTTCCCCTGGCGCGGCCTGATGCTCGACTGCTCCCGCCATTTTATGCCGCTTGACGTCGTCCTTCGCAACCTCGACGGCATGGCCGCCCTGAAGCTCAATGTCTTCCACTGGCATCTTTCGGACGACCAGGGCTTCCGCGTCGAAAGCAAACACTTTCCGCGCCTCCAGCAGATGGGTTCCGACGGCCTCTACTACACTCAGAATCAGATCCGCCACGTCATCGCCTACGCCCGTGAGCGCGGCATCCGGGTCATACCCGAGTTCGATATGCCGGGCCACTCGCTCTCCTGGCTCGTCGGCTATCCGGAACTGGCCACCAGCGCGGGGCCATTCGAAATCGGCCGCCACTGGGGCGGCTTCGAAGCGCTCATGAACCCTGCCAGTGAGGACACTTATCGCTTCCTCGACTCGTTCCTGAGTGAAATGGCCGGCCTCTTCCCCGACGAGTACTTTCACATCGGCGGCGATGAGGTCAACGACAAGGAGTGGCGCAACAACCCCGCTATACAGTCCTTCATCCAGACTCACGCTCTCGATGGTTCCCGCGGCCTTCAGGCCTACTTCAACAAGCGGGTTCAGGTCATCCTGGCCAAGTACGGCAAGCACATGGAAGGCTGGGACGAGATCCTCAACCCCGATCTGCCGCGCAACATCGTCATCCAGAGTTGGCGCGGTCAGAAATCCCTCGCTCAGGCCAGCCGCCTCGGCTTCCAGGGGATTCTGTCGAGCGGGTATTACCTCGACCTCATGCAGACTGCTGCCCGCCACTATCAGGTCGATCCCCTCACCGGCGAAACCGCCGACCTGACCGACGCCGAAAAGGCCCGAATTCTGGGAGGGGAGGCGGCCATGTGGACCGAATACGTCTCGCCGGAAACCGTCGATAGCCGGATCTGGCCCCGCCTGGCGGCCATCGCGGAACGGTTGTGGTCCCCGGCCAATGTCACCGATGTCGCGGATATGTACCGCCGTCTTGCGGTGACGAGCTATCGCATGGAGGCGTTTGGCCTCGAGCACAACGGCAGTTATGCCGAGATGCTGCGCCGCATCGCGGGCCCGGCGCCCGTCGCGCCTTTACGCATCCTTGCTGACGCAACTGAGCCAGGCAAAGGCTACCTCCGCGACTCCCATCACTACCTCCAGCAGACACCGCTCAACCGCCTCGTCGACGCCGCGCGCCCTGAGAGCGAAGAAGCCCGTCGCTTCGCCGGTCTCGTAGACAAAATTGTCGCCAAGCCCGATCCGGCGGATATCGCCGAAGCACGCCACATGCTCGAAGCCTGGAAAGCAAACGACGAGGCCGTTCAGCCTGTCTTCGCCGCCTCGTTCCTGGCAGGTGAGAACGCTCCGCTGAGCCACGAGTTAGCCGCGGTGTCCGCCACCGGTCTCGACGCTCTGCGCGCCATCGAATCGCACCGCGCCCGTCCGAAGTCCTGGATCGAGTCGAATCACGACGAACTTGAAAAGATGCGGAAAGGCCGCGCGGAGATCATCGTTCCGATCATTCCCGCGGTCGAGCAACTCGTCACCGCTTCCGGCGAACGCCCCGGAGTCAAGGGAAACGAGC
>DAIDIH010000019.1 GCA_027459465.1 Bryobacterales bacterium
CTCGCCCGCAACGGCGCCCGCCGCGTCCGCATCATCGAAAGCTTCTTCCCCGCCTCCCAGGACCTCGCCCTCTGGGCCCGCTACGGCCTCGACGTCAACTCGATCGGCAACCTCGGCGTCCCCGTCGAATGGATCAACGTCCAGAACCGCGGCCCCTACAGAAATTACGTCCGCCTCAAAGTCCCCTTCGGCGGCTACGTCTTCCCCGCCTATCACATCAACCAGGCCTTCACCGAATGTGACGTCTACGCCTCGCTCTCCAAACTCAAAAACCACTGGCTCGCCGGCGTCAC
Organism: Bryobacterales bacterium; assembly: GCA_027459465.1. Lineage (GTDB taxonomy): Bacteria > Acidobacteriota > Terriglobia > Bryobacterales > Bryobacteraceae > JAJYKC01. Next base: position 294 of record DAIDIH010000019.1, read on the forward strand.
CATGTCCATCAAAAACAACTTCGGTGACACCCCCTGCTCCCTCTACGGCGGTGACTGCGGCCCCAACGGCAACGAAAATCCCACTAAAGAACGCGGCCCCGTCTGCCACAACGGGACCACCAAACCTCCCGCCGGCGTCGACGCCGAAATCGACCCCGCCTCGCCCCGCGACCCCGGCTACCGCGTCCCCCGCATCGCCGTCGAACAGGCCGCCATCCGCCCCATCGACCTCGCCATCGTCGACGGCGTCGACACCGTCCGGGGCGGGGAAGGCCCCTGGCTCAAAGGCCTCGACCGCATGCACCCCCACGTCCTCCTCGCCGGCCGCAACCCCGTCTGCGTCGACTCCGTCGGCATGGGCGTCATGAGCTACTCCCCGCAAGCCACCCGCGGCCAGGCCCCCTTCGTCCGCGGCGACAACCCGCTCAAACTCGCCGAAGAGGCAGGCCTCGGCTCAACCGACCTCACCCGCATCGACATCCGCGGCCTCAAACTCGCCGACGCCCGCATCGACTTCGGCCCCGGCCCCGTCGGCAAAACGCTCAAAGAACTCGGCGCCGCCTGACCAGCGTCACCGCATGAAGCAGTTCCTCATCTCCGCGCCCCTGCTTTTGCTAATCGCCGCCGGAGTCCTCTTCGCACAAACCCCAAACCCCGCCCAACGCCGCCAGATCCAGGAAGCCATCCGCTCCCTCAAACAGCGCCTCGCCGCCCACTACACCGGCGACCTCCCTCCCGATCAAATCCAGCAGCGCATCGATCAACTCGAGCAGCAACTCGATCAACTCGGCCCAGCCCCCGCCTTCACCCCCCGCCCCAGCGTCTCCCACCCCGCTCCCATCACGCCGCCGCCCTGCGTTCCCGTAAACCCCAACGCCACCCCCGAAGCCCGCGCGCTTCTCCAGGAAATCTGCGACGTCTCGGGCAAAGCCATCCTCACCGGCCAGCACAACTACCCCAACGAGCGAAACCTCGACACCGAAGCCATCCACACCGTCACGGGCAAATACCCCGCCATCTGGGGCTCCGATTTCGGCTTCACCTCCGGCGAGGACCAGGACGCCATCACCCACCGCGACCTCATGATCCAGGAAGCCAAACGCCAGGCCGCCGCCGGCTCCATCATCTACCTCTGCTGGCACATGATGCGTCCCACCGACGACGAACCCGGCCAGCCCGGCGCAAGCTGGTCCGGCAGCGTCCAGGCCAAACTCACCGACGACCAGTGGCTCGAACTCATCACCTCCGACTCGCCCCTCCACCAGCGCTGGGAAAAGTACATGGACACCGCCGCCGCATACCTCCAGCAGCTTCAGGACGCCCACATCCCCGTCCTCTTCCGCCCCATGCACGAAAACAACGGTTCGTTCTTCTGGTGGGGCGGCCGCCCCGGCCCTTACGGCACAGCGGAGCTCTACCGCGAAGTCTACAACCGCATGGTCAACGTCCACCACCTCAACAACCTCATCTGGGTCTGGAACCAGAACGGACCCGCGCCCGGCGGCCAGTTCTACAATTTCTTCCCCGGCCCCCAATTCTGCGACATCGTCAGCTACGACAACTACCGCACCCTCGACGACCGCTACTACCAGGAGATCCTCACCATCGCCAACGGCAAACCCATCGCCCTCGGCGAAGTCGGTACGCCCCCGCCGCCCGAACTCCTCGCCGCCCAACCCAAATGGGCCTTCTACATGACCTGGGCCGGTATGTCCGGCGCCACGCCCTCGCCCTTCGGCCGCATCGCCGCCCCCGCCGGCGACTCCCCCGAACCCGAGCCCCATCCCGTCCCCGTCCCCGCCAACGCCACACCCGATCAACTCCGCGCCATCATCCAGGAACTCGAACAGCAAACCCCGGGCCCCTACCATCCGCCGTTCTACCCCATCCCCGCCGCCGCCACCCCCGATCTGCTCCGCCGCATCGCCCAACGCCTCGAACCCGGCCCCGGCAATTCCCTCAAAGCCATCTACGACGACCCCTACTACCTCAAACGCGGCGACCCCATCCCCAAGTAGCCATCCCCGCCAAGCCCGTCCGCTATATTGGTGCCTGCGATGACTTTCCCCTACGAGGCGCTCGCCGCCTTCGCCCAGCAGTTACTCGAACGCTCCGGCGTCCCCTCCGGCAAAGCCAATCTCGTAGCCGTCTCCCTCACCGCCTCCAACCTCCGCGGCGTCGACTCCCACGGCCTGCAACTCCTGCCCCAATACCTCGAGCAGATCAAAGCCGGCAACATCCAACCCGAATCCGACGGCCACGTCATCTCCGAAAACGGAGCCTGTCTCCTGTTCGACGGCGAGCGCGCCTTCGGCCAGCACGTCGCCGCCGTCTGCTCGGACCACGCCGTCCGCTTAAGCCAAGCCCACGGTCTCGGCATGGCCGTCGCCCGCGAGTCCAACCACTACGGCGCCGCCGCCTTCTGGAGCCAGCGCATCGCCGATGCCGGCTGCATCGGCATCACCATCTGCAACGCCAGCTCTCTCGTCGCTCCCTGGCAGGGCAAACAACCCCGCCTCGGCACCAACCCCATCAGCGTCGCCCTCCCCGGCCCGCGCCGCTGGCTCCTCGACATGGCCACCACCACCGTCGCCATGAACAAAATCGTCAACGCCTCGCTCTCCGGCCGCGAAACCATCCCGCCCGGCTGGGCCATGGACGCCGAAGGCAACCCCACTACCTCCACCGCCGTCGCCATCAAAGGCCTCCTCATGCCGCTCGGCGGCTACAAAGGCAGCGGTTTGGCGATGATGGTCGAAATCCTCTGCGCCGTCTTAAGCGGCGGCGCCATGAGCACCGAAGTCGGCGGCGTCTACAACCGCGCCAAACCCATGCGCACCTCGCAAATGTTCCTCTCGATCGACCCCACGCGCTTCCTCCCCATGGAGGATTTCGTCGAACGCATGACGCGCCTCGTCGCCATGATGAAATCCTCCGCCCCCGCCGAAGGCTTCGACGAAGTCATGGTCGCCGGCGACCCCGAATGGCGCATCGAAGAACAGCGCCGCCGCGACGGCATCCCACTCTCCGACGGCGCGTGGACCGCCCTGCGCGAAGCGGCCGTTTCCCTCAACGTCCCCTTGCCCTCGCCCGCCAGCTAAAATAAGGCGATGCCCGAGCCGGAACCTCCTCAGGAAAATTTCGAAGCGGGCCTCAAGCAACTCGAGGCCATCGTCAAGGAAATGGAGTCGGGCGACCTCCCGCTCGAAAAGTCCATCGAACTTTTCGAAAAAGGCATCCGCCTCAGCGAGCGCTGCCGCAAGCAACTCGAAGAGGCTGAGACCAAAGTCGAGATCCTCCTCAAAAAAGGCGACAAGGTCCAACCCGAACCCTTCGAACCCCGTTCCGCATGACCCTAGCCGAATACCTCACAGCGCAGCAGCGCCGCATCGACCATACCCTCGATCGCCTCGTTCCCCCCGAATCCACGCCGCCCGAAACCATCCACAAGGCCATGCGCTACTCCCTCTTCGCCGGAGGCAAGCGAATCCGCCCGCTCCTGTGTCTCGCCGCCGCCGAAGCCGTCGCCGACTTCACTCCCGGCATCGACGAGGTCGCCTCCTCGCTCGAACTCATCCACACCTACTCGCTCATCCACGACGACCTGCCCGCGCTCGATAACGACGACCTCCGCCGCGGCCGCCCCACCTGCCACAAAGTTTTCGGCGAAGCCATGGCCATCCTCGCCGGCGATTCCCTCCTCACCCTCGCCTTCGAAGTCCTCGCAAACGCCCCCGGGGACGACTCGCGCCGCGCATGCCTCGTCGGTGAACTCGCCCGCGCCTCCGGTACCGTCGGCGGCATGATCGCCGGCCAGGTCCTCGACATCGAAAGCGAAGGCGCCGAGCCGTCCGCCTCTCTCCTCGCCTCCATCCACCACGCCAAAACCGGAGCCCTCCTCCGCGCCAGCCTCCGCCTCGGAGCCATCCAGTCCGGCGCAAGCGACGCCCAGCTCGAAGCCCTCTCGAGCTTCGGCTCGCACGTCGGCCTCGCCTTCCAGATCGTCGACGACCTGCTCGATGTCGAAGCATCCACCTCCAGCCTCGGCAAAACCGCCGGCAAAGACGCCGCCCAGGGCAAAGTCACCTTCCCCGCCGTCTACGGCATCGAACGCTCCCACGAAATGGCCGAGGAAGAACGCCTCGAAGCGCACCTCGCCCTCCGCCCCTTCGATGAACGCGCCGGGCGCCTCCGCGAACTCGCTGACTTCATCGTCCGGCGCAAGGCCTGATCCCGCCATGCCCGCGCGGCAAAGGCTCGACCAACTCATGGTCGATCGGTCGCTGGCCCCCACCCGCGAAAAAGCCAAGGCCCTCATCCTCGCCCGCCAGGTCCTCGTCAACGGCCAACCCGCCGGCAAACCCGGCCACGAAATCGACCCCGCGTCCCTCATCGAAGTCCTCCGCCCGCTCCCCTACGTCAGCCGCGCCGGCGCCAAACTCGAAGCCGCCCTCGACCACTTCCACATCTCCCCCGCCGGCCGCGTCTGCCTCGACATCGGCTCCTCCACCGGAGGCTTCACCGACTGCCTCCTCCAGCGCGGCGCCAAACTCGTCTACGCCATCGACACCGGAACCGGCCAGCTTGACTGGAAACTCCGCAACGACCCCCGCGTCGTCGTCCGCGAACGCACCAACGCGCGATATCTGACCCCGTCCGATTTTCCCCACCTCCCCAACCTCGCCGTTTGCGACGTGAGCTTCATATCCGTGACAATGATCCTTCCCGCTTTAGATGGAATTCTGCGCGCCGCGCGCGAGCAGCAGGGGGGAACCAGCGAGTTGGTCATCTTAGTCAAACCTCAGTTCGAGCTCGAGCGAAAATCCGTCGGCCAGGGCGGCATCGTCCGCGACCCCGCCCTACACGAACGCGCCTGCCGCCGCATCGCCGATGCCGTCTCCGCGCTCGGCTACACCTGCGCTATCATCCCCAGCCCCGTGCTCGGCGCCGAAGGCAACCAGGAGTTTCTCTTATATGGCGCGTGTTAAATCCGCCGCTCTCATGACCAAGCCGGGCGCGCCCGCCGCTTATGTCCTGCTGCCCAAGTTGATCGAGTTCTTCGCTCACCACGACGTCAAAGTCCGCTACGACGATCAGACCGCCCTCTACCTCCGCCGCACCGATGGCGAGCCCCGGGAACAAATCGTCGATGGCGCGGACTTAGTCGTCGTCCTCGGCGGCGACGGCACCCTCCTCAGCGCCGCCCGCGCCGTCGGCGGCCGCGAAACCCCCATCTTCGCCGTCAACCTCGGCGGCCTCGGCTTCCTCACCACCATCCCCGTCGAGGATCTCTACCCCGAACTCGAACGCGCCCTCAACAACGAACAGCGCACCGCCGCCCACCGCATGCTCACCTGCCAGGTCCTCCGCGGCGGCCACAGCATCGCGTCCTACGAAGCCCTCAACGACATCGTCATCACCAAGGCCTCCATCGCCCGCATGATCGACGTCGAAACCCACGTCGACTCCCACTACGTCTGCACCTACAAAGCCGACGGCCTCATCGTCAGCACCCCCACCGGCTCCACCGCCTACTCCCTCTCCGCCGGCGGACCCATCATCTACCCCGCCGTCGCCAGCCTCGGCATCACCCCCATCTGCCCCCACACCCTCACCAACCGCCCCGTCATCGTCCCCGACACCTCCGTCATCCAGATGCGTAACCTCGCCGAGGACGAAACCGCATTCCTCACCATCGACGGCCAGATCGGCGGCCCGCTCAAACGCGACGATCTCGTCCTCTGCCGCCGCTCCGAACACTCCGTCTACCTCGTCCGTCCCCCGCGCCAGCTTTTCTTCGACGTCCTCCGCCAGAAACTCAAATGGGGCGAGCGGTGAAGCGTCCCTCGCTCACCTTCTGGATCGTCTTCGCCATGGCCGCCGGCATCCTCACCGGCGTCTTCTTCCCCAACGCCTCGCGCAGCGCCTGGATGAGCCTGCTCGCCACCGTTTTCCTCCGCCTCATCCGCTCCATCATCGCGCCCCTGCTCTTCGGTTCCCTCGTCGCCGGCCTCGCCGGCGGCGGCAGCCTCAAAACCATGGGCCGCGTCGGCATTAAGGCGCTCGTCTATTTTGAAGTCGTCACCACCTTCGCCCTCGCCGTCGGCCTCGCCGCCGTCAATATCGCCCGCCCCGGCGCCGGCGTGCAAATCCAAAGCGCCGCCGCAGCCCCCGCCACCCCCGCGCCCATCTCTTTCCCCTCGCTGGTCGAACACGCTTTCCCCGCAAGCATCGCCGAAGCCATGGCCCGCGGGGACGTCCTCCAAATCGTCGTCTTCTCCCTGCTGTTCGGCGCCGCCGCTTCCGCCGCCGGAGCCAGGGCCCGCCCCGTCGTCGACTTCTGCTCCGCCCTCACCGAAACAATGTTCCGCTACACGCGCTACGTCATGTACACCGCGCCCTTCGGTGTCTTCGGCGCCATGGCCGCCGCCATCGGCAAAAACGGCCCCGGCGTCCTCCTCGGCCTCGGCAAGCTCCTCCTCACCCTCTACGTCGCGCTCGCCGTCTTCGTCCTCTGCGTCCTGCTTCCCGCCGCCTTGCTCGCCCGCGTCCCGCTGCGCCCTTTCATCAACGCCGTCCGCGAGCCCTTCCTCATCGCCTTCTCCACTTCCGCAAGCGAAGCCGCTCTCCCCCTCGCCCTCGAAAACATGGAAACCATCGGCGTGCCCAACCACATCGCCGCCTTCGTCATCCCCGCCGGCTACAGCTTCAATCTCGACGGCAGCACGCTCTATCTCGCCCTCGCCGCCATGTTCGTCGCTCAGGCCGCCAACGCGCCCATGCCCCTCAGCCGCCAGCTCGCCCTCATGGTCACGCTCATGCTCACCAGCAAAGGCGTAGGCGGCGTGCCCCGCGCCGCGCTCGTCATCCTCGCCGGAACCCTCGCCTCGTTCCAACTCCCCGCCGAAGGCGTCGCCGTCCTGCTCGGCGCGGACGTCCTCCTCGACATGGTCCGCACTTCGGTCAACGTGCTGGGCAACTGCCTCGCTTCCGCCGTCGTCGCCCGCTGGGAAGGCGTGAAACTCGCCGCTTCCTCCGCGGCCTGATCTCCTACTGCAGCTTCCCGCGCCCTTCCACCCGCCAGCACTTCTCCACCTGGTCCCCGCGGATGCCGTACACGTTCTCGTGCAAATTCATCGCCACGCAGATGTGGTTCGGAATCACCCGCAGCCGCTGCCCGATCTCGAACTTCTTCTCCGTCCCCGTAATGTCCACGTACCCGTGCTCTTCGTTCATCCGCCGGAAAACCGCCCCCGGCGCCTCCGGAATACACCCGTGCCCCACGCCTCCGCCCACGCACAAGTCCGAAGAAAACGTCTTCGATCCGCCGTCGATAATCACTTGCCCCTCAACCGCCGTCGAAACCACCGTCACCATCATCGACGCCGCGCACTGATCCAGCGTGCATGCCCCGGACTTCATCGTGTTCCGGTCGTTGAAAATGTAGGTCCCCGGCCGGATCTCGTTCAACTCCGGCAACTCATGGGACCGGAACCACGTCGGCGTCGATCCTCCGCTCACAATCCGCGGCCCAAGCCCCGCCGCACGCAACTCCCCGCACACGCGCTGGAGCAGCTTGCCTAACTCCTGAAACGCCGCCTCGCCCGCCGAGTCCCACTGCTTGATGTGTCCCGGATAAAACGTGATTCCGTCGAACTCCAACGAGGGCAGGGAACGGACCACCCTCGCCAGCCCTACCACTTCCTCCGGCTTCACCCCCACCCGTCCCAGCCCGGCGTCGAACTCCGCCAGCACGGCAATCTCCCGCCTCGCCTTCTGCGCCGCGTCCGACAACTCGCGCGCCGCATACTCGCTGTCGAGCGCCACCGTCACCCGCGTCTCCCCGGCCACCCGCATCAGCCGGTCCAGCTTCTGCCGCCCCAGCACCGGATACGCAATCAGCAGGTCCTTCGTCCCCGAGCGCAGCATCACCTCCGCCTCGGTCGTCTTGGCTACCGTCAATCCCACCGCCCCCAGCGCCATCTGCCGCGCGCCCAACTCGGGAATCTTGTGCGTCTTGGTGTGCGGGCGTAAGCGCAGCCCGTGCGCGCCGGCGTATTCCGCCATCCGCGCCAGGTTGGCTTCCATGATGTCCAGGTCAATCAGTAATGCGGGAGTCTCAAGTTCGGCGACA